>DATNGX010000082.1:0-8570 GCA_035605755.1 Candidatus Krumholzibacteriia bacterium | reverse complement strand
GAATCGTCGAGACGGCCCATGCTCGCGTTGACCACCGCGATGCCGCTCAGAAGATCGATGCTCTGTGACGCGTTGTTGAGTGACTGAACGATGGGCAGCGCTGCTTCGTATTGCTTGCGCGCTTCGACGTAACGACCGCTGCGGTTATACACGTGGCCGAGATAGGTGATCGATGTCCCGAGTCCGGTGAGATCACCCGTTTTTTCGCGCAGTGCGATCGCCTGTGCGTAGTAGTCGGCGGCTTTGTCCCAGACGCCTTTCTGCTGGAACGCGGTCCCCAGGCCGTTGAGCGTCCGGCCTTCGAGAATGCGATCTTCCACGGAGCGACGCGCGACCAGCGCCTTGTCGTAATCCGCGATGACTTCATCCCACTTGCCCGTGGCAAAGCGCGTGAGACCGACTGTACCCAGGTTGACAGCGACGGAATGTTTGTCGCCGATTTTTTCGTAGATGGCACGCGCATCGCCGAGAAGCTTGATTGACTTGTCGATATCGCCGGCTTTGCGCACTTCGACGGACTGAGACTCCAGCGCGACGGCATTGGCGCGTTGCGCGCGCTGGGTCTTGGTCCAGCGCGCCGAAACCTCAACGAGCTCTTTCGCCGTGACGCTTCCGCTCAGCGCGGCCACTCGCCTGGCAAGCGCGGCGTCCCCCTCGAGGAGCTTCGCCACCGAAGCGCCGACGAGGTCGGGGTTGTCTTTGACTAGTTGGGAAAGCGCGGCGTCCCCGCCCGCTCGGTAAACCGAATCAGCGGCGGAGACGAAGGCAGCCACGGGGTCCGCGGACGGTGCAAGCGTCGCTGAATGCGCGCCAACGCCGTGCCACAGGAGCCCAAGCGCAACCGATAGACCGATGCCAGGCCGGCGCATGGAACCCTTCCACGTTATGCCTCGCCGGGTCCCGCCGGGCGACGGGACGTCAACCGGATGTGAGGCGGGCGAGGAAACACATCCGGCTGTACTACCTGTCAGAACCAGAAAAGTTTGTTTTGTACGGAAAGAGGCGGCCCTGAAGACGACGGGATCCGTCGTTCCCGAACCGCGTCATTATAGCGGACGAAACTGTTGCGTTGAAGCTTAAAGGTCGAGATGGCCTTCGCTCATGACCACCGACGGGCCCGCCACCCGCACCGCGGTGAGTGCGCCATGTGCCGCATCCGCTTCGACTTCCATGCGACTGGGGCGCCCCATCTCGATGCCCTGGTCGATCACCCACAGCGCCGATCCGGCGGTCAATTTTTCGCGCCGCGCGAGGTAGCCGGCGAACGCGGCGGCCGCACTCCCGGTCGCGGGGTCTTCCTCGATACCGAACACCGGCGCAAACATGCGCGCCTGCACTGTCGCATCCTTCGACTCGGTCTCGTGCGAGAAGAGGAAGACGGCGCGGGTCCAGTGCGTGCTCATGGTGCGATTCCACCATTCCCAACTGATGCGGGCGCGCCGGAGCGCGTCGAGCGAGCGCAACGGAACGCAAAGGTACGGGGTGCCGCACGACACGGTGGCCGGACGGTCACGTTCGTCCTCGAGCACGTCGTCGGGATCGAGCCCGAGCGCCACCGCGATTTCCTCCGTCGCCGGCGCCGGCGGCCCGAACTCGGGAAGCTGAGCCACCCACAGTTGTGACGACACGGGCTTTCCATTGTGCGCGCGGATGTCGACGCGGATCGGCCCTACATTCTCACCGAACACGATGCTGGTTCTTTCCCCGCTCAACTTGATGCGTCCCGCGTGCGCGAGGACGAACGCGCTCCCCACCGTGGGATGACCCGCAAATGGAAGCTCCTCGGCGGGCGTAAAGATGCGCAGGCGGAACGTGTGCTCTTTGTCTTCCGGCGGCAGCACGAAGGTGGTCTCGGACAGATTGAATTCGTGCGCAACGGCCTGCATCTGCTGGGTGCTGAGGCCGGTGGCGTCGGCGACGACGGCGAGCGGATTTCCCGCGAAGGCGCGGCTTGTGAACACATCGGCGGTCCAGAACGGATAGCGCATGGCTCGACCTCCAGACGTCAGTGAATGTAACCGAGGCTTTTCAGCTTCTCGAGCAGCTGCTGATCGATCTTGACCGGCGGCCCGTGCGCCGGCGCTTTGGAGAAATGTTCGTTCACGAGTGCCAGCAGGCGCAGCGATGTCGAATCCGACGGTGTGAACAGGTTGTTGTGCTCGCCGGGATCCTTCGCGGTGTCGAACAGATAGATGCCGGGCACGACGTTGTGCACCACGATCTCTTCATTGCGGCTTGCGGGCGGAATCTGCGTGGTGTCCGCGTCCTCGATCACGATCAGTTTCTGCTGTCCGCGAATGACACCGCGCTGGCGCCACTGCGGCGGACGGTCGCGCTCGATGAACTGGGGCGCGTTGGCGTCGCGCGGCGCCAAGAGGTCGTGACCGGGGAGTCCGCCCGGTGCCTCCACGCCCGCCAGCTTCAAGATGGTCGGCACGAAGTCGGTCTGCTCCGCGGGCTCGTCATCGGTGCGCGGCTTGATTCCCGGTCCCTTGATGATGAGCGGCACGCGCATCACCTCGCCGTGCAGCGTGTAGTGATACACACTCTTGTGCTCGCCGAACTCCTCACCGTGGTCCGCCGTGAAGATGATGACTGTGTTGCCGTGATCGACCACCTTGAGCAGGTCGTCGATGTAATAGTCGGTGAACGCAATTTCGGAGTCGTACCTGTCGATGTCGTTGTCGCCGAAATGGAACTGATCGTGATCGATGTATTTGAAATGCGGATCGAAATAGTGCACCCACAAGAAGTACGGCTCTTTGACACCGCGCATGCCCGTGTGCGCGAGCTCGGTGAGCTGCTGCGCGGTGGTCACTTCGTGCGGATCGCCCACGTTGAGCACGCTGAAATCGAAGTGCGAAAACCCTTCTCCCATGCCGTATGTCGGCGTGAGCATGACATGGCTCACGAAACCGTAGGTGTCGTATCCGTGGTCGCGGAGCATCGTGGCGAGGGTCGGAATGGAAGCCTCCAACGACCAGTGGAAGTCGGTGGCGCCGTGCTCGCTGGGATAGCGGCCGGTGAGCACCGTGGCCATCGCCGGCAGCGTCCAACCCGCCACGCTGGTCGCGCGCGTGAACACCACGCCTTCCGTGGCCAGGCGGTCCAGGCAGGGGCTGGTATTGCGCGGATTGCCCCCGTAGTGCAGGCGATCGGGCCGCATCGTGTCCACCGTGATCAACACGATGTTGGGCGGACGACGCTCGCGCGCGCAGCCAGACATCGCCGCGACAGCGGCGAAAAGAAGAATCACAACAGCACGCTTCATTTCTGTGTCCTTATCACGTTCGCGTCAAAACCCTCGAAAATCACATTGTCGCAGTGAGCAAGCGCGTGTTGCGCATCAGAGACCGTGCGTGCAGTCCAACCGAGAACAGGCAGCCCGCGCGCGACAGCGCGCGTAACCGGATCACAGGGAAGCAGCCGGATGTCGTATCCGATGAAATCGGGTGCACACTCCTCGATGTCTTCCATGTTGCGAAGACGCTGTCGCGTCCTGTCATCGATCTTCTCATCGCGAAAATCGCCCGCGAGCAGTCCGCGCGGCGTGTGCGCCGCGTGTGTCCGCCAGTACTTCACCGTACCGGGATGAAATGACTGCACCGCGTACGCGCCGCGATACCCGGCGAGGAGCGCCGCGGTATTCTCCTCCAGCTTTCCCACTCCGCCTTCATTCTTTATTTCGATCAGAAGCGGCGTCGAACCGTTGACCAGGTCGAGCACGTCGCGGAGCAGCGGAATGCGCTCGTCAGTGGAAAGGAGAATAGTTTCCACCTCGCGCGCCGTGCGCGACGCGATGGGTCCGCTCGCGTTCGTCAATCGGTCGAGATTCTGATCGTGAAATACCACGACTTCGCCGTCGGCGAGCAGGCGCACATCGAGCTCAGCCGGGTAACCGGCCCGCGCGGCGGCGCGGAACGCCGCCAGTGAGTTTTCGATCACACCGCGGGAGGCGTCGTGAAGGCCTCGATGAGCAATGGGAATGTGGAGGAGCCATTGGGGAACGCGCGACATCGCTCCCATCATCGCAAAACTGTCGCGCCGCGAAAAGGGGCAACCAAACCGCTCTGGACCGGACCGCGCACGGGTGTTAACTTTTTGGAGGAAAGCGAGGTACGCACATGTTTGTAATTCTCGCGATCGTCGCCGGCCTGATCGGTACTGCTGCCATGTCACTGATGATGTGGTTCATCCACGAGCGCCGATGGGCCAACGCGGACATGATCCGCGCCGTGGGCAGCATGGTGACACGCCGCTACGACAACGCGCTCGTCCCCGGGCTCCTTCTCCACGTGCTTGCCGGTATTCTTTTCGCAATCGGGTATCTGATCGTCCTGCGCGCAACCGGGATCTCGAACTGGTTCGTCCTCATGCAAATCGGCCTGGCCCTCGGGACCATGCACGGTGCCGCGATGGTTTTCGTTCTGATGGCGATGGCGGAGAAACACCCTGTCGAACAATTCCGCGTGGCGGGACCGGCGGTGGGCTGGGCGCACGTCATCGGTCACATGGCGTACGGAACCGGTGTCGGGCTGGCGGTGGGAGTGATCGGCCCGCGTCTGGGCGAGATCACCTCGAAACTTCCGGTGACGACATAGGACTCTCGAAGCTCAGGCTTCGGAGTCGGCGCGGATCCAACCGCGCGCGCGCAGCCAGGCGCGCGCGTCGTCTTCCTTGCGGCTGAAAAGCAACCACGTGGCCACGTCGCCCTTCTTGGGTTCATAGCGATCATCGATGGGACGCACGGTGGCGCCCCGCGCAATCGCGAGCGGCAACACCAGCGCGCGCGCTTCCTTCGGCACCGGCATGGTGGGGTTGGCCTTGGCATCCGGAACGCCGGCGAAATTCCACGTTTCGACGAGCGCCTCACCGCGGCCCAGACGGCTCGCCCACTGATCCACATCCGCCGGTGACCCGAACAGAACACGCCCGCGAATTTCCGAGATGTGCGCGGGTTTGATCGCGCCGCCGTGCATTGCCACGTAAACGCGGTCGGCGCGGTAATCGTCGACGGCGCGGCGCGAAAAGAGCAGATTCACGCCGTCATTGGGGAGGAGCGAGATCACGGCCTTGCGCGTTTCGATCTCGGCGCGCACCATGATGCGTTCATCCAGCGCGTTTCCGTGCAGCACGCGGAATCCCTTGGCTTCGACTTCGCTGCACAAAGACGGATTGGCGTCGATGAGCACCGATTCTTCTCCGCCGTTCTTCAAGACGCGCGCGAGCTCGACCGCCAGCGGATTGCCGCCGAGGATGACGTAACCCTGTCCGCGCGGACGGCGTACACCCAGCCACCCCGCCACCATTTCGCCGCTCAGCCCCTGCACGAGCACCGTGGTCACGATCACCAGGAACACGAGACTGCGTATCGCTTCTCCGCCTTCGGAGCCGTGCGCCTGCATGGATTCGTAGAAAAGCGTGGCAAGCGTGGCAGCCACGATGCCGCGCGGCGCCAGCCATGACAGGAATGCTTTCTCACGCCCGGTCAGGCCGGAGCCCGCGGTGCACGCGACGACGCACAGCGGGCGCACGATGAGCATCAGCACCGCCACCAGCGCGATACCACGCATGCCGAGCGACATCACCTCGAGCATGCGCACCTGCGCCGCGAGCAGAACGAAGAACACGCCCACGAGCATGACCGTGAGATGCTCTTTGGACTCGCGCACGCTGCGCGTGGTTTCTGTGGCGACGTTGGCAAGCACGAAGCCGGCGACAACGACGGCGAGGATGCCCGAGTCGGACGCAATCAGGTTGCTGGCCTGGAAGATTCCCCATGCCAGGGTCAGCGTGAATACCTTTTCCATGCCGGCGGGAATCATGCGGCGCGAGCGGAGCAGGAGCACCATCACACCGCCACCCACCACACCCGCCAGCGCACCGATGCTGAGCCGCGCGAGGACCTGCAGGGCACCCGTGCCGGTGTCCATGATCACGGCATTGAGCGCGATGGCGGCGATGATGGCCCCGATCGCGTCGATGAAAACACCTTCGGCTTCCAGAATGGTTTGCAGATTGCGCCGCACGCGAATGCGGCGGAGGAGCGGCGATACCACGGACGGCCCGGTCACGATCACGAGCGAGCCGAACAGGATTGCAAAGCGCGCATCCCATCCCATCAACCACTTCGACGCCAGCGCTGCCGCCAGAAACGTGACAACGGCGCCGAGTGTCACCAGCCGGCGCACGGGCGGTGCTTCGGCGCGCAGCTGTTTCCACTCGAGGTTCATTCCCGCCTCGAACAGGATTACCGCCATGGCGAAGCTGATAATGACGGGCAGGCCGCTCCCCAGCGAGTCGGGATCGACCACGCCGAAAAAGTCGGGACCGAGAATGACGCCAAAGAAGAGGAGGATGACGATGCCGGGCAGCCGCAGTTGGTAGGCGAGCGACTGCGCCACCATGCCCGCGAGAAGGGCGATGGCCACGGTCAGGGCCGCGGTCTGCACGTCAAAGGGAACGCTCAAATCCTATTTTCCACCGCTCGCGTTGGCTTGCGTGCGGCACGAGGTGCCGGCCGGATAGTTGGCCAACTGGTCGCGCAGCTCGGGCGGCGTCTCGCTCAAGAACGGCGTCTTCGCAAACGAGCCGCGCACCAGCTTCAAGTTTGCATCGGCGCTGTATGCCGTGAGGCTCTTCGCGACGTCGCCGGAGAGCGGACTGTTGATGTCGAGCATCCGAACCGGTGTGGTGCATTCGAACGGCATGCCGTCGATGTCGAGCCAGCGGATCTCGCGCGCGGTGCGTGTGCGGAAATACGCGCGATGCTCCTTGATGTCGTACACGATGCTCCACTGCGTGTGATCGCCCTGCGCCACATCATCGAGCATGGCGAAAGCGTGCTTCACCGCTTCGTCCGCCGTCTTTGCATTCTTCTCGTAGCTCGCGGCGCGCGCGAATCGCTCCAGCGATCCCGCCGTTGATTTGCCCGTCTTCTTGCCCGCCTTCCGGGCGTACTCCGACGAGCGGTCGTAGGTATCGTTGGTGAGCACGGGGTAGGTGAGATGCTCGCCGCGGTGCGCAACCATCAACCCGGACAGGAATTCGATCGTGGCCACGTCGCCGGTCGCATCCGCCACCAGGAAGTGAATCTTGGCCGATCCGTTGAAGGCGATGCGTATCAGCCGGTCGGTGAGAAGCACATCGCGCACCGTCGCGCTGTTGTCGAGCTGGTACTGGATCCACTGCAGGGTGGGCAGTGCGCCGCGTCCGTCGCCGGCGGGATATTGCGCCTCGTCGAGCCACATCAGCTCGACGACGAGTCCCTTCTCGTTCATTCCGCCGGTGGGAAATTCGCGGCCATATTGATTGAAGGTGATGCTGCCGTACTTCGACGTCCACCGTGCGGGTGTGGGGTCGACAAGCGCCTGTTTGTACACGCCGCGCTTGTTCGTGAAAACCATGCCGTCACCGATGTTCCAATCGTAGTTGCGGCCGAACACGAGCGTCCCACCGTCCGCGTAGCAGAACGTGGTGCAGGCGGATACATCGCGGCCGGATACGGCCGCGATCAGTAACAGAGATACGAGCTTCCAAGTCTTCATTTGCACTCCGTGATCGAAAAGGCAGGAGAAAACTATTTGCCGCGCGCGAAGCGGATGAAATCGAGCGCCGGCGGGTCGACTCCATTCGAGCGCAGCGACGCGGCAATCTGGCCGCGATGGTGCACGCCGTGGAGTGCCACGTGCGTCAGCATGTCTGAAATCGTGTTGGTGAAGGTGTCGCCCGCCGAGTTGGTGTACGTGATGGTCCGGGCCAGCTCGTCGTCCTTGAGACGCGCGACGAACTGCCGGAGCTGCGACGAATTCTGCTCCGCAAGCGCCGCGCATTCATCCAGCGACAGCACCGGCCACACACGCTGCGTGGTCCAGTCCTGCCCGTGCAGGCGCATGTACCAGATGCGCTCGGCGGCCAGCAAATGCGAGTACCACTTCATCGCCGCCGTGTCCTCGGGCGCGCCGCGCAGCTTGGCAAGCACCTGCGTATCGGCCCAGGTCATGTGTTCCACCAGTCGCTGCAGAATCGGCTGCATCCTTCCTCCGCTACGAGACCGTGAGCTTCACGATCTCCGCCCTCGCCGCGCCCCCCTCTATTGTAAGGTGCGCGACCGAAATCGGAAGATCAAATCGTCGCGGGCCCGCGCTGCCCGGGTTCAAGTATAAGACATCACCGCGGGTTTCGATGCCGGGGCGGTGAGAATGCCCGAACACTACCACGTCGACGTCCGCCGCGCCCGGGTCGATATCGAGCTGCGCGATATCGTGGACCGCGTAGATGCGAACGCCCTCCACATCCAGCACCGCCGTGGGCGGGATACGCCGGGCCCACGGCTCATAGTCCGTATTGCCGCGAACAACCGTAACCGGCGCGATCGCCTCGAGTGTCCGGAGGATACTCTCGACCCCGATGTCGCCGGCATGAACGATGTACTGCGAGCCCCTGAGCGGCCACCGCCTCGGGCCGCAACAGCCCGTGTGTATCCGAGATTACTCCCACCCGGGTAGCCACTAGACGTCGGGCAACCGGTAACAGCTCACGCTTACCGGCGTGAGATCCTTGTCGCTCGT
>DATNGX010000081.1:0-5376 GCA_035605755.1 Candidatus Krumholzibacteriia bacterium | reverse complement strand
CGCGCTGTTGACCTCCCTCGTGCGCACCATGGCGATGGTGTACCTGTCATTGGAAAGTCCGTTGCCCGCCTCGTTCTCGATGGGAGCGTGGGTCGGCGCCTTTTGAACCATGTTCGCGTTGAAACCGCCGCCCTGGTTCATGAAGTTCGCGATGACGCGGTGAAAGATCAGTCCGTCGTAGAAATGCTCCCCCGCGTAACGCCGGAAGTTCTCGACGGTGACTGGCGCCTTGTCGGGATAGAGCTCGATCTTGATGTCTCCCATCGTGGTCTGGATGACGGCAAATTTGGACGAGTCCGGAGCCGCGGGACCATGCGGACCAGTAGACTCGTCGTCGCACGCGAAGAGCGCGGCGACAACCGCCACCAGGATGGAAAGAAAGGTGCGAACCCGCATGTCATTAGTATAGCAGAGGCCGCCGGAGAGCGGCCGGTCTCAGTTTCTGCTTGACGCGGGGCTTCAATGAATAGTAATTCACTACTCTGCATATTTATGCAGGAGTGCAAAACCATGTCGAAGCTGTCACGCCAGAGCACCATTCGCGAGCTCGTCGCCAAACACACGGTAACGAGCCAGGACGAGCTGCGCCTGTTGCTGGCGCGGCGCGGCCACGCCGTGACACAGGCCACGCTCTCGCGCGACATCCGCGAGCTGAGCCTGGTCAAGACGGCCGAGGGCTACGCCATGCACGCCGATGATTCCGGCGCGCTGAGCCAGCTCCCCTCCATCGACCGGCTCGTGCGCGATTTTGTGTACGACGTTCAAACCGCGCAGCAGCTCGTGGTGCTGCGCACCAGTGCCGGCGCTGCGTCGCCCGTGGCGGCCGCACTCGACGCCGAAGGCTGGCCCGAAGTCATGGGCACGCTGGGCGGCGACGACACCATCCTCATCGTCACGCGCGACGGCGCGCAGGCGAAAAAGCTCACTTCCAGAGTTCGCGGCCTGCTCGCGTAAATGAAACGCATCCAGGCCGCCGTCGTGGGGGCCTCGGGCTATTCCGGGGCCGAGCTCACCCGCCTTTTGCGCGGGCATCCCCAGGTACGCTCGCCCCGGTTATTTCGGCTTGGTGCCGATGACGCGGGGGCGAGCGACGGTTTTCGTGTGAACGGTGGCGCGGCGATTGAGCGATTCGATTGGGACGCCATCGAGCGCGAGCATTTCGACATTCTGTTCTTCTGCACGCCGCACGAGGTATCCCGTGAGCTCATTCCCCGCGCTATCGCGCGGGGGTCGCGCGTGGTGGACCTGAGCGGCGCGTGGCGTCTCAAGGACGACGCGCATCGCGCCGTGTACGGTTTCCACGCCGACGAGCTCGATGCAGCGTCCGTGTACGGTCTGCCCGAGTTGCATGCGGCAGAGATCGCAGACGCACAGTTGGTGGCGAGCGCGGGTTGTTACGCGACGTCGGTCATTCTGGCCCTGACGCCGTGGATCGCTTCGGGTTTGATCGACGTGGAGCACGGCGTCATCTCGGATTCGAAGTCGGGAGTGTCGGGCGCGGGCAAGACGCCGACGTCGCGCACGCACTTTGTCGAAGTGAGTGACAACCTGTCGGCCTACTCGGTGTTCGGCCACCGCCACACGGGCGAAATTCTGGAGCAGCTGGGGATCGAGTCGCGGCACTTTCAGTTCACGCCGCACCTGCTTCCCATTCCGCGCGGCATCCTCTCCACCATTTACGTGCGGGCGGCACGCGGTGTCAGCGCGGCCGAGCTCGACGGCTGCCTGCGCGAGCATTATGCGAATAGCCCCTTCGTGCGCGTGTACGCAGCGGGTCAATTGCCGGAAATCAAATTCTCGCTCCACACCAACTACTGCGACATCGGCTTCGCCATGGAGCCGGACGGTGAGCGCGTGGTGCTTGTGTCGTGTCTCGACAACCTGGTGAAGGGTGCGGCCGGACAGGCCGTGCAGAACATGAATCTGATGTTTGGCTGCGACGAACGCGAGGGATTGCTATGAAGCTGGTGCTGAAGATCGGCGGCGCCGCGCTGGAAGACCCGGCGCGGGTGAAAGCGTTTGCGCGCACGGTGGTGTCGCTGGCGCAGCACGACGACCACATCGCGGTGGTGCACGGCGGTGGAGCGGCGCTCACGCGCACGCTGAACCAGATGGGCCACGAGTCCGTCTTCGTCGACGGATTGCGCGTGACGGATGCGCGTACGCGCGATGTCGCCGTCATGGTGCTGGCGGGCCAGTCCAACAAGCGCGTGGTGGCCGCGATCGACGCCGAAGGCGTGCCGGCCGCGGGACTGTGCGGCAGCGACCTCGGCCTGTTGCGCGCGGTCAAGAAGTGCACCGGCGCCGATCTCGGTTTCGTGGGCGAGGTGTGCGCGGTGGACTGGCGCTGGATCGATCTGTTGTGGTCGGCGGGCGCGGTTCCCGTGATTGCGAGCATCGCGCCCGACCACCAGGGCGAGCTCTACAACGTAAACGCGGACGAAGTGGCTGCGGCGTGCGCGATCGCATGCGCGGCCGATTCACTCGTGTTTCTCACCGACGTGGAGGGCGTGCGCGACCACCGGGGCAACGTGATTCCACGTCTTCCCGTGTCGCACATTCGCGACATGGTGCATGCAGGCGCGATCACGGGCGGGATGCTTCCCAAGCTCGAGGCCTGTGTTCGCGCCCTGGACGGGGACGTTTCGTCGGTGCGAATCATGCCGGCGTCACGGGTTGAAATGCTCGAGCACGCGGGCGGTCTCTTGCGCGAAGGCACGGAGGTGGTGCGTTCATGAACACGGCATTGCGCGGCTCTCTGGAATTGATTCGCGAGCAGGAGGCAGAAGTCCTCATTTCGACATACGACCGGATTCCCGTGCTCATCGAGCGCGGCGAAGGCATGCATGTCTATGACAGCGACGGTCGCGAGTATGTGGATTTCTTGAGCGGCATCGGAGTGAATGCGCTGGGCTATAACCACCCGCGCATTCGCGCTGCCATTGTCGCGCAGGCGGAGCGCCTAATACACGTGTCGAATCTGTTCTATCACGAGTACCAGGCACCGCTGGCCGCGCGCCTCACGGCCCTCTCGGGTCTTGACCGGGCGTTCTTCTGCAACAGCGGAACGGAAGCGTGGGAGTGCGCGATAAAACTTGCGCGCGCCCAGGGGAAGAAAAAGACGCGCCTGCTCATGATGAAGAACTCATTCCACGGCCGCACCATGGGTTCGCTGTCCACGACGGGGCACGCGAAGTATCGCGCTCCCTTCAGACCCATGCTGCCGGGCGTGACCTTCGTGCGTTTCAATGATGTCGAGGATCTGGAAGCGAAGTTCGATTCCTCGGTGTGTGCCATCGGGTTGGAGACAATTCAAGGTGAAGGTGGCGTCCATCCGGTTTCTCCCCGCTTTCTCGAAAAGGCTCGTGAGCTCACTCGGAACAGCGGTGCGCTCCTTCTGCTCGATGAGATTCAGTGCGGCCTCGGTCGCACCGGGAAGATGTTTGCGTACCAGCATTACGGCATCGAGCCCGACATTGTCACGGTAGCCAAACCGCTGGCGGCCGGACTGCCGCTGGGTGCGGTGCTGGCGCGCAACGACGTGGCGGCCGCGTTTCATCCCGGCATGCACGGCACCACCTTCGGCGGCGGGCCGCTCGCCTGCGCGGCGGCGCTCGCGTTTCTGGAAGAAATCTCCCGGCCGGGATTCGTCGAAGGGATTGCGGCGCGCGGTGAATATTTCCGCGACCGGCTGCTGCATCTCAAGACGCGACATCGCTGCGTTCACGATGTGCGCGGCATGGGGCTCATGGCTGCCATCGAGCTCGACTCTTCCGCGCTCGCGAAGAGCGCGGTTCACGGGATGATGGAGCGCGGCTTCATCATCAATCGCACGCACGACGTCGTGCTGCGTTTTCTTCCCCCGTACATCGTGGAGGCGGAACACATCGATCGCATGGTGAATGCGCTCGACGAGGTTCTGGCCGGAGGTACTGCGAATGCGTGACAAAATCGTTCTCGCCTACTCGGGCGGGTTGGATACATCGATAATCATTCCGTGGCTGCACGAGCACTATGACGCGGACGTCATCGCGTACGTGGGTGACGTCGGCCAGGGCGACGATCTCGACGCGGTGGTCGACAAGGCGTATGCCACCGGGGCGTCCAAAGTAATCGTGGAAGATCTCCGCGATGAGTTTGTCACCGACTTCGTGTTTCCCGCCATTCGCGCCGGCGCTGTGTACGAGCACAAGTATCTGCTCGGCACGTCGCTCGCGCGCCCGGTGATCGCCAAGCACATGGTGCACGCGGCGCTGCGCGAGGGTGCGACCGCGCTTGCGCACGGTTGCACCGGCAAGGGCAACGACCAGGTTCGTTTCGAAATGGCGTTTCAGGCGCTGGCGCCCGAGCTGCGCGTGATCGCGCCATGGCGCGAGTGGGAGCTCAAATCGCGCGAGGATTGTCTGGCGTACGCGGAGGAGCGCGGCATTCCGGTGTCGCAGAGTCGCGCCAAGATTCACAGCCGGGATCGCAACCTGCTCCACCTTTCGCACGAGGGCGGAGAGCTGGAGGATCCGGATTGTCCGCCGCTCGCGACCACATGGCAATGGACGCTCTCGCCCCAGGAAGCGCCGGATCAGATCGAACGCGTGGAGGTCGGTTTTGAAGCCGGTATCCCCATCATGATCGATGGTCACCGGATGGATGCCGTGTCGCTTCTCGAACGCCTCAACGAGATCGGCGCCCGCAATGCCATCGGCCGTGTCGACATGGTGGAGAACCGCTTTGTTGGCATGAAGTCGCGCGGTTGTTACGAAACGCCCGGCGGTACGCTGTTGCTCGCGGCGCACCGCGAGCTCGAGGCGCTCTGTCTCGACCGCGACGTCGCGCACTTCAAGCAGCAGCTCTCCCTCAAGTACGCGGAGCTGGTGTACTTCGGGTTCTGGTTCACGCCGCTGCGCGAATCGCTGGATGCGTTCATGGACTCCACGCAGCAGCAGCTGACGGGTGCCATCAAACTCTCGCTCTACAAGGGCAACGTGGATGTGGCGGGAAGACGCTCGGAGAATTCACTGCACCGGCCGGACATCGCGAGCTTCACCATGGGAGCCGAATACGATCAGAAGGATGCCGCGGGATTCATCCGCGTGCTCGGTCTGGCAGCGCGCTGTCGCGCGCTGGTCTCGGAGGTATCACGATGAAAATGTGGACGGGACGATTCGAAAATGACTGCGACAGCGATTTCGAAAAGTGGCAGCGCTCGTTTCCGTACGACCGCCGTCTGATTGGCGAGGAGATCGCGGCCAGCAAGGCGTACGCGTACGCGCTCGAGGACGCGGGCGTGCTGACGGCCGCGGAGCTGCGCGTCATCACCGGCGCGCTGGACGAAATCCTGGCCGCCGGTGTGCCGGCCGACGACGATCCGCGCATCGAGGA
>DATNGX010000080.1:0-6263 GCA_035605755.1 Candidatus Krumholzibacteriia bacterium | reverse complement strand
CAACTGGGGCACTACCAGATCACCGGCCTGCTCGGCAAAGGTGGCATGGGTGAAGTGTATCGCGCGCGCGATACCAGGCTCGATCGCGACGTCGCGATCAAGGTGCTTCCCGCCGATCTCGCTTCCGATCCTGTTCGCCTCGAGCGCTTCCAGCGCGAAGCGAAAATCGTCGCCGGGCTCAATCATCCGCACATCGTCACCCTGTTCTCTGTCGAAGAGGACTCCGGCGTACAGTTTCTGACCATGGAGCTTGTCGAGGGCCAGGGCCTGGAGGAGATTCTCTCGGCTGAAGGGCTGCCGCTCGCCCGCGTCCTCGATATCGGCGTCGCGATTGCCGACGCGCTTTCGGCCGCGCACGACAAAGGCGTCATCCACCGCGATCTCAAGCCCGCCAACGTGAGGCTCACACGAGACGGCCACGTGAAGGTGCTCGACTTCGGGCTCGCCAAGCTCACCGACAAATCGCCGTCCTCGGAGTTCGCGGCGACCCAGGTGTCGCCCATCACGACCGAGGGTGCTGTCATGGGGACCGTGCCGTACATGTCACCCGAGCAGTTGCGCGGGACGCATGTCGACACGCGCAGCGACATCTTCTCGCTCGGAGTTCTGCTCTACGAAATGTCGTCGGGGCGAAGGCCGTTCAGCGGCGCCACCAACACGGACGTCATTTCGTCGATCCTGCGCGACACGCCGGTGCCTCTTGCCAACCTGAGGCCGGATCTCCCTCCCGAGTTGAGCCGCATCGTGTCGCGGTGCCTGGCAAAAGAACCCGACGAGAGATACCAATCGGCCAAAGGCGTGCGCAGCGAGCTTCGCACCCTGCGCGCGGGCTTCGAATCGGGAGTGGTGGGTGCGCGGGGGGCGAGGCGCTTCCCGCTGTGGGCAGTGGTGGCAATTGTCGGAGTCCTGGTTGCGGGCGGAGCGGTGTTCGTCGCGATGCAGCGCGACAACGGGTCACAGCAGGCTGCAAGCACGGATGCAAACAAGACCATTGCCGTGTTGCCGTTCGTCAACATGAGCAACGACCCCGAGCAGGAATACTTCTCGGACGGGATTTCAGAGGAGCTCCTCAACCTGCTTTCCAAAGTGCCGGAGCTGCGCGTTGCGGCGCGCACCTCGTCGTTTTCATTCAAGGGCCAGAATATGGAAGTGCCCGAGATTGCAAAGCGCCTCAACGTCGAGTACTTGCTGGAAGGCTCCGTGCGCCGCTCCCATGATCAGGTGCGCATCACCGCGCAGCTCATCCATGCCTCGGACGGTTTTCATGTGTGGTCGGAGACATACGACCGCAAGCTCGACGACATCTTCACCATCCAGGATGAAATTGCGGGCGACGTGGTGAAGGAGCTGGAAGTGCGCCTGCTGGGCAAGGCACCCACCACGCGCAAGACCGACCCGCAGGCGTACGCCCTCTATCTGCAGAGTGTGCAGCTCTCGCGCCGCACATCGGCCAAAGCCTTCGCGCAGTCGGACTCGCTCCTGCACCTGGTGCTCGCGATCGACTCGCTGTATGCGCCGGCATGGGGCGCGCTCGGCGCCAACTTTGGAAATCGCGCGGTGTCGGGAATGATCGAGCCGGCGGAAGGCTTCGCGCGAGCGCGCGAGTACAACACGCACGCGCTTCGCATCGATCCCGAGTATGCGCCGGCGCACGCGGGGCTCGCGTTCATCGCCATGTACGGCGACGGCAATTTCGAAGCAGCGGCAAGGCATCTCGAGCGTGCGCTTTCATTCGATCCCACCAACGGCCGCGCGCTCGGCAACAGCGCCACCCTGCTGAACCTGCTGGGACGCCCGGAACAGGCCGTCGCCATCTGGGAGAATGTAACCGTGCGCGATCCGGTCAACATCAACGCGCGCTTCAATCTTGGGAGCAGCCTGGCTTACGCCGGAAAACTTGACGAGGCCATCGACGCATTTCACACAGTCATCAGCCTGAGCCCTGACAACGGCGTCGTGCACTATCAGACCGGCATCGCACTGCTCATGAAAGGCGACGGCGCCGGCGCGCTGGCCGAGTTCCAGCAGGAGCCCATCGAAGTGTTCAAGATGATCGGGCTCCCCCTCGCGTACCACGCGATGGGGAACAAGGCGGAGTCCGACAAAACGCTCAAAGAGCTGATCGCGAAGTACGAAAAGGACGCAGCCGGCAACATTGCGTGCGTGTACGCATTTCGCGGTGATCTCGACCGGGCGTGGGTGTGGATGGAGAAGGAGCGCATGAACGGCAGCACCTTCGCCGAGATTCTGTGCGATCCGCTCTATCGCAACCTGTACAATGATCCGCGCTGGCTGCCGTTCTTGAAGAGCATCAACAAAACGCCGGAGCAACTGGCGAAGATCGCGTTCAATCCCCCGCTTCCGAAGCAAAGCACGTGAGCACAACGCGGGGCGCTGGCTTTCGTGAGCGGGCTTGCGCTTTGCTCAGCGTTCTTTCAAGCGCTCACGCGCGTCGTCGAGCGTGCGTCGTTGGTGGGGCGACAACTCGTGCGCGAAGGGCTCGAGCAGTTGTACGACCTTCGCGTAGTCGCCTCGCTTGCTCGCGTGACCGGCTTCTGTAACTGCAGTGTTCAATTCGCGCTCGTGGCGGTGGGCTTCCGTTACCGGCCGGTGCGTCGTGATTCGTTTCCATTCCGCGAGTGCTGTGGCGTAGCGACCCGTATCGCCCGCGAGAAAGTCCGCCCCGTGCTGCCGTAACCGCGCGGCAAGCTCGCGCACCTGGGCAAGCTGGCCTTTCGGCAGCGCCTTGCGTTCCGCAGCCGGGATCAGGAACACGAGGTCGAGGTGGTCCTCATCAATCACGAGGTCGCACGACGCATACTGGCCGTACCCTTCGCCGTAGATCTCCACCTCGCGGTTGTCCTTGCGATAGAAAACGCTGAAGGGGTTGTACTCCCGCGGCTCCGCCGCGCGCACGAAGCCGTACTCGAGGATCAGAAACGCAAACGACGCGTCGCAGGCGCCGATGAAGTCGGCGAGCGTCGGAATATCGGTGGGTTTCTCCGGCGTCACGACCCAAGTATAACCTACGTCCCAGCCCCGGCCAGTCTGCCTTCCGAGGTGCTCGACAACGACGTCATCGCTCATTCCGAACGAAAATGGAGCGGGTCTCGCAGGCTCTGCAGCTCGCGATAGTAGTAGAGGGCGGTCGGCCGCTTGCCCTTGAACCGAAGTTTCTTCAGGAACTCGAGCTCCTCCTCGGTGGCGCCGCGACTCAACGACGCGTCGTGAAGAAACTCTTTGAGTCCCGGCTCCGGGTCGGAACCACGGTCGGGCGCTTTTTCGACGAATTCATATCGTCGCGTGTGTTCGAGTGTCAGTCGTCGATTGAGCACGATATCCATGCCGAAGGTCACCAGGTCGATCGACCATGATTCAATCAGGGGATCCAGAAACGAAACGCAGTTCTCGGTCGACAGACTGAACACGTCGCTGTCCAGGAACTCGAGGACCATCACGCGCACCTGTTCATAGCTTCGATGTGTCATGCGCGCGACCAGGCGGAGCCAGTTCTCGTTCTCCAACTCCCCGGCGGCGATTCCCTTGACGACATCCAGAAGCCGTTGCGTGACGAGGCGTTCGAGCTCGCCCAGCGGTTGGCGTTCGAAGATCTCGCGTATCTGGCTCCTCTGCTCGTGCGCACACTTGCTTAGAACCAGCTCGCGGACTTCCATGAGCAGCGGCGCCGGCGGCTTTCCCGAGCTCCGGTTCCACTTCGCTTCGCGCTGTACATCGGCCAGCGTGGCGAGCTTGTCGGCGGGCAGCTTCAGGAGCTTCGACATCTTCTTGTAGATGTCGGTGCGCTCGGGGGAGGGAGGCAGTTTCTTCCCATTGAGCAACTGCGAGATATACGACTCCGTCACTTCCGCCGCTTCCGCCAGATCTCTCTGTTCCAGATTCAGCTCTTCCAGCCGCTTTTTGATGAGAACGGGCACGTCCACAGGGCACTCCTTGGTTAACTACATGCGCTTAACCAATTAATAATAAAAAGCAATAGACTTGACAAGAGTAGTTAAGCGGGTTATGTTCCTGACTGCAGCGGGCATGCCGATCAACTGATCCACCAGAGTCCATCACCGCCCGCTCCAATGATCACAACATATCAGGAGACACAAATATGTACGCACGCAGAGTATCCATGAAACTGAAGCCGAACAGTGTCAATCCCTTCACTCAGACCCTCGAGAAAGAAGTCATCCCCATGCTGCGCAAGCAGAAGGGTTTCCAGGACGAGATCACGTTCGTCGTTCCCGATGGAACGAAAGTGCTCGCGATCAGTTTGTGGGACAAGTCCGAGAGTGCGGACGCCTACAACAGCGGCGACTACACCAAGGTAGTCCAGATGCTTTCGAACGTCGTCGAGGGAA
The DNA here is from genome assembly GCA_035605755.1 of Candidatus Krumholzibacteriia bacterium. GTDB lineage: Bacteria > Krumholzibacteriota > Krumholzibacteriia > WVZY01 > JAKEHA01 > JAKEHA01. The sequence continues at coordinate 1,896 of DATNGX010000080.1, read as the reverse complement.
CGCCCAGCGTTGAGAACTACGAAGTGGCCAACTCGACCTTCCACAAGATTGCCTCGCCGGCTCGCGTATAACGCAAGTTAGGCTCTTTCTGGGAGCGGGCCCTGGTCCGCTCCCAGTTTGTTTTTTCGGATCGGTCACGAAAGAAGGTTTCAAAATGAGCAACAAGAGAATACATGTCGGCAACCTGGCCTTTGAGTCCACGACCGACGATATCCGCACTGCGTTCGAAGCATTCGGAACCGTCCACGACGTCTCCGTGATCACCGACCATACCACCGGCATTTCCCGGGGCTTCGGTTTCGTGGTGATGGATGAGGTCGGTGGCGGGACCGCGATCCAGCAACTCAACGGCAAAGAACTCGGCGGCCGTGCCATCACAGTTGATGAAGCACACCCGCGCGCGACAGGCTCCACCCGCACTTAGCGCGCAGAGCCTGTATCGATAACATCGATACACTCGGAAAATCGGGAAAAGAATGACCGTGCGGGGCCGCCGCGAGAAATCGCGTCGGCCCTCTTCATTTCAAGAGCACCATCTTGCGCATCTCGCTCCGGCCCCCGGCATCGAAGCGCGCGAAATACACACCGGTCGCCGCCAGTGCGCCGCCGGCCGCGCGGCCGTCCCAACGCACCACGTGTTCGCCGGCCCCTGCCTGACCATCCACAAGCGTTGCGACCACGCGGCCGCTCACGTCATACACGCGCAACGTCACATGTCCGGCACGCGACAGTGAAAACGGAATCGACGTCGACGGATTGAACGGATTGGGATAGTTGGCGCCGAGCCGGGTAGCGAGCGGCAGGTCACCGGCCGGGGTGGCTGCGCCATCGTTCACCTGGATGTCGAAAGGCGGCAGTCCCACATTGATGGGGCCGCCGGGAAGCTGCGCGTTGGTGGTCATGTCGAAGCGCCGCACGCCCGGGCTCGTCGCCTTGCGGTCGCACACCAACAACCCCAGCGGAGAAGGTTCGATGTCGGCGAGGTCGTAGCCGCCGGGGGCGTACATGGTGGCGCCGATCTTGACGCCCGTCGACGGATTGAACGCGATCAACTCGGTGGTGAACGACGGCGTCGCGATCACCGCGAAACCTTTGGTGGGAGAAACGATCTCCACATCGAGTATGTCGCCGCCGGCGGCGCTCTCGGTGAGGATCACGGTTTGCGTCGCCGGAGTCGCCGGATTGGTGAGATCGAATTGCACGACGCCGCCGTCGAGCAGCCCGAAGAACCCGACGCACGAGAAGTACGCCATCGGCGTGGTGCCCACGGTCCGGTAATTCACTTCCGAGTACGGATTGGTGCGGACGAGGGTAATGGCCTGCACGCCGCCGGCAATCGGATCCGCGTCGACCACTGTATCCGTGTCGAGATCGATGATCACCACGGAGCTGTGGTCGGTGGGAGAATAGAAATTGGGGCGGTCGAGGCGCTGCAGCGTCACGTACAGGCGGTCACCAAAGCGGAACATCTGGTTCATTTCGGGAATGCCGTCCGCGTCGGCGAACGCACCCACGTTGATGGTACCCAGCGTCGCGCCGGTCTGCGGGTTCATCTTGAGGACGGTGCCGAGCTCATAGCGCGATACATACGCAACCGTCGGCGAGATGAACACGATGTCCTGCGGGTTGGAGCCGTTACCTGTCGAGAATTGGTTGACGGTGTCAAAGTTGTCACACGGATCGAGAATCTGGATGTTATCCGCGCCGGTGCGATTCACCGCGTACGCAAGACCGTTGTAGTAGCGAATCACGGCGTCGCTGTGAATGGACTCCACGTTGCTCGTGGGCACGGCGGTGCTGAGGTCGATCGACGACGTCGAACCGCTGGAGAAGTCGGTGGTGCTGACCAGGATGAACTGCGTGCAGTCGGCGCCGGCGCGCGTCGCGCCGATCACG
>DATNGX010000079.1:0-2381 GCA_035605755.1 Candidatus Krumholzibacteriia bacterium | reverse complement strand
CCGTAGTCGTCGAAGTCCTGCAGCAGAATCGTCACTTCTTCGCCCGGGACGTAGCCCAGCGAGCGCTTGTAGTAGCCGTATGAATTTTCGAAACAACGCGCGAGGTGCGGGATGATGTACGCGTGCGCCGGATCGTAGTAGATCACGCGCAGCGTCTTCGTCTGCAGGCACTGCAGATCGAGACCGGCGTGAGCGCTCGTGAGCACGCTGGCAGCCAGCAAGGAAGTCAGGAATGAGACGGTGAGGGCGCGCATCTCGTTCCGGGCAGTTTACGCGAGAAAAGGATCGATCAACAACATGCACAAACGGGGCGCCACGACTTCAATTTCGTGACGCCCCGTTTCGGTCAACGCGGCTTCAGATGCGCGTTTTGCTTCTCTTTTCCTTTGTCGTCTTTGAAGCGAACCGCTTCTTCGGAGCCTTTGGTCGCGTTGCCGGCGCTGTACGAGTGGGCGCCGGTTCCCGCGAGCTGGCCGTCTTTCACGATGAGGTATTCGTCGCGGATGGGACGTTTCTCGAACCAGCATTCCAGTATCTCGCGCACGCCGGCGGCGTAGCGCGCCTGCGCCGAGAGGCTGGTGCCGGACACGTGGGGCGTCATGCCGTGGTGCGGCATCGTGCGCCACGGGTGATCATTGGGCGCCGGCTGCGGGAACCACACGTCGCCTGCGTAGCCGGCGAGCTGACCTTTCTCGAGCGCTCGGGCCACGGCATCGCGGTCGCAAATCTTGCCGCGCGCCGTATTAATGAGATACGCGCCGTGCTTCATCTTGCCGATCAGCGCGTCGTTGAACATGTGCTCGGTTTCGGGATGGAGCGGTGTGTTGATGGTCACCACGTCGCACACCTTGACCAGCGATTCGGCATCGGGATGGAAGGTGAGACCGAGCTCCTTCTCGAGCGCCGGAGTGAGTCGATGCCTGTCGGTGTAGTGCAGCTTCACATCGAAGGGTTTGAGGCGCTTGAGCACCGCGAGTCCGATGCGGCCCGCGCCCACCGTTCCCACCGCCATCCCTTCGAGGTCGTACGAGCGCGCCGCACAGTCCGCGATGTTCCAGCCGCCCTTCACCACCCAGTCGTATGACGGGATGTAGTTGCGGACGAGAGCGAGGATCATCATGACCACATGCTCGGACACACTGATGCTGTTGCAGTACGTCACTTCCGCGACCGTCAGTCCGTGCTCCATGGCAGCCTGAAGGTCCACATGATCGGAGCCGATGCCGGCGGTAATGGCAAGCTTGAGCTTCTTGGCATTCTTGATGCGGTCCGCCGTGAGATACGCGGGCCAGAACGGTTGCGAGATCACGACCTCGGCATCGTGCAACTCGCGCTCGAAAGCAGAAACGGGCCCGTCCTTGTCGGACGTCACCACCAGCGAGTGATTCTGAGCTTCAAGAAACTTGCGCAAGCCCAGCTCGCCCGAGACGCTTCCGAGCAGTGTACCGGGTTTGAAATCGATCGACTTCGGAGTGGGAAGCGTCTGTCCGCCGGGATAACGCTCAAGACTGGGAATTCCATCCAGAGCATACGACTTGGGATAACCGGTGACGGGATCGTCATAGAGAACGCAGACAACTTTCGCCATAAAACGTCAACTCCTTCGCGGCCGCGCGGCGGGTGAAAGAACGTCGTCTACAGCTGGGGAGACCCAGTATACACCTTCGTGGCGGAAAAAAACGGGGCGCCACGATTTGGTTCGTGGCGCCCCGTTGGTCATTGCGAAGAAGTCAGGTCAGATGTTGAGCAGTGGTGTTAGTTCCTCGCGGACTTTTCCATTTCGGCAGACTTCTCGAGCGAAGCCTCGGCGCGCTCGCCGACGAAGGCACGCTGGAAGGCCGCTGCGCGCTCGGCTTCCGTGGCACGATCCAGGAAGGACGCGCGCTCGGCGACGGTCGCGTAGTTCAGGATCGAGGCGCGCTCGGCGTCGGTGGACGCCTTCTCGAGCTTGGCGCGCTCGGCTTCGGGTGCACGCGCGATCATCGACGCACGCTCTTCCTTGCTGGCGCGGTCGGCGAATGAGGCGCGCTCGGCAACGCTGGCACGCTCGACGATCGCGGCACGGGCGTCGACCGACATACGCTGCGTCATGTTCATGCGCTCTTCGGCAGTCGCACGCTGCAGGATGGAGGCGCGCTCTTCGACGCTGGCCCTGGCCAGGACGGCGGCACGCTCGGTCGCGGTCGTGCGCTCGTAGAAGCGCAGGCGCTCGTCGGCTGTGGCACGGCCGAGCATGTTCATGCGCTCGTCCGGAGTCGCCTGGTTGAAGATCGCCGCGCGCTCGGTGACGCTCATCCGGTCGAGCGAGAGGTTGGCGCGATCGATCATCTGTGCACGCTCGGTCTCGGTGGCACGCTCGAACGCGGTCGCCTCGACGCCGG
>DATNGX010000078.1:0-10742 GCA_035605755.1 Candidatus Krumholzibacteriia bacterium | reverse complement strand
CAGTCGGGTGCGGTGTTGGTGCCCCGATACGTCGCAATCGGCGCCGATTTGCCCTGGGCGATATTTCGAATGTAGATATCCGCCTTGCCGTCACGGAAGGTGGTGTAAACCACCGCCTTGTTCCCATCCACCCAGCGCGGCGAGAGAAGCGGCACCGTCTGGCGCACCAGCGGCCGCGGGTTATAGCCATCGTAGTCGGAGATCACCATCTCCCACTTGTCACCGACGCGTCGCGTGTACACCAGCTCCGTGGACGCGATGCCCGTGTTGCCGGTGACGAGACGCACCACTTCGTCCGCGAAATGGTGCGCGACCTTGCGAATCTCGGCGTCGGTGACGCGATACTTCTTCCCGCCCATGAAATCGCCGGATGCAATGTCGGTAACCGTGCCTTCGAACGACATGTTGGCGGCGTCGCCGACGAGTTTGCCGCGCACAACCACCGCGTTGGTCCCGGGCTTCATGCCCGCCGGTTCCGGTTCGTCGCGCTGAATGCTGAACAGCCCCGTGAACTCGAGATCCTGCAGCACGATCTGTTCGAGCCGCTGCGCCTTCGATTGCAGCGCGCCCGCGCCACTGAAGCGCGGCAGCCACAGCGGCAGCGGCGTCGCTTCCTGTTTCACCACGGGATCGGGCCAGACATCGGTCTGGGCATGAGCAGCGCCCGCGACCATCATCAATACGGCGATCAAACACCACTTCATGGATACGACCCTTCTCTTTTTGAACGCGCTATCGCGCGTTTATTCGGTCGGCTGATAAACGAATGTGAAATGAACAGCGACGAATTCTTCGTTGTATTCGCGCGGCAGCGGCGGCATGGGCGCCGCTTCGATCACACCACGCTGGCAGGAACGGTCGAAGATCTGCAGACCGGATGACTTTTCCACGTTCACATCGCTGACGCTGCCGTCGCGGTGCACGCGGAAGTAAACCACGGCGTTGCGCTCCATGCCTTCGGTCCCGGGCGGCACTTCCCACGCGGTGGCAATTTTCTGGCGCATGCGGCTGATGTATGACGCAAACGGGAAGTTGCCGCCGTCGATACTGACGGAGCCCATCGCGGGCTGGTCACCCGGCGGGCCGGGCGTGGCGGGCTCGTTCGAGCCCGTCGTATCCGAATCCGGCTTCGCGTCGGTCTTTCGGATATCGGTGGTCTCGGCAGTTTGCTGTTTGTTCTCCACCGGTTTCGGCTTCTTCGGAGTTTTGGGAGGAGCGGGCATCTGATCCTCTTTCTCCTCCACTTTTTTCTCTTCCACCGGCGCCGGTTTGGGTGCGGGCGCCGATTGCACCTTGGCGGCGGCCGCAGGTTTGGCCGCCTCCACCGCGCCCACCAACTTCACTTCGTACACGTTGCGCGGCACGTACTTCACACTGTTGAACGCGATGACGGAAAAGATCAGCACCGTCACCGCGATGTGAAAAATGAATGATCCGACGAGTGCTCTGCGCACGATGACTCCGTTACTGCTTTTTCTCCGTGATCATGCCCACGTCGGTGATACCGGCTGCTTTTACTTCGCCGATCACTTCCATCACCGTGCCGTAGGGCACGCTCTGGTCGGCGCGCACGTACACGCGCGATTCACCGGTGGCCTTGAGCGTCTTCAGCGCCTGGCTCACCTGGCTGACACTCTTCACCACGTCGTCATTGATGTAGATCTTCTTGTTGCTGGTGACCGATATGGTGATGGCGTCGGTCTCCTTGATGACCGTCGACTGCGCCTTGGGAAGCTTGAGCTGGATGCCGGACTGGATGTACTGCGAGGTCAGCATGAAAATGATGAGAAGCACCATCATGATGTCGACGAGCGACGTCACGTTGATATCGGCCATGCTCGAATACGGACTGCGCTTCATGGCGTGGTGGTCGGCCATGCGCCGGCCGAAGTGCGCGCGGGACGCGGTGCCGCGGACGGACTCTGCCGCGCACCACGGCGCACGATGACGCCGTCGATCACCCGCGAGATGAAGAGGTCCACCTGGGTTTCTTTTCTGCGCACCGCGCGCACACACAGGTTGTACGCGACCAGCGCGGGAATGGCGCAACCCAGACCGGCCATGGTGGTGACGAGCGCTTCGGCGATACCGCCGCCGACGATCTCGATCGACGCGCTGCCTTCGGCACCCATGCTCATGAAGCTGTGCATGATGCCCCACACGGTTCCGAACAGCCCGAGGAAGGGTGCCCCCGCCGAAGTGGTGGAGAGAAGAATGAGGTGGCGTTCCATCTCGCCGATCTCATTGAGCGCGCGACCATCGAGAAGACTGCGCAGGCGGTTGCGCTCCTGCTCCAGCTCGGCCGAATCATCGAGCGCAAGCACGCCGCCTTCACCGCCGTTGGTCTGAACGAAGCGGTTCGCTTCCATCAGAATGGCGGCCTCGACCGCGGGCAGGAACTTCTCCGCCTCGGGCATGACCGCGGCCACGCCGCGCTGGCCGGCCGCGCGCCGCAGGGCGTCGCCGCGGGAACGGAGCTTCTTGTAAAGACGGGCGCGATCCCAGGCCACGGCCCACGTCATGACGGACAGGGCGAACGTCATCAAAAGAATGGTGAGGCCGACAGGCCCCGACTGGGCGAGGATGTTGGGCAACGAGCGCCCCATCGCCGCGGGGAAGGCCGCAAAGAGTTCCATGGGAATCCTTCCTGTTCTCGCTATGTGCTGGGGGCCATCGTTCCCGGGAAATATCCCGGAGGCGGCCAACCTCTAGCACAAGGTCCTTTTCTCTGCCTAGGAAAAGTAGCCATCAGGCGGCCCGTTTCCTGCATGTTTTCGCCCTTTGGACGGTCCAACTCCTTGTAGGACCGGGGCGAGTTCGCCTATTATTGAGACGTAGCCGCCCCATCTGAAACATCCCCGGTGCCCCCGTTTCGCACGGGAGGATTGCCATGCGCGCTCTTCTTTCGGGCCTCCTCATCGCAGGCCTGGCCTCTTCTGCCTCGGCATTGACACACCAAAATCAGCGCGCCGACGGTGGCGTGACGCTGCGGTCCAACGTGTCCACAGGCGTGGTGGTCGATCCCGGGGACGCGGTCTCCTTCCAATATCAGAGTGCGCGCGACGGCGCGGTTGTGGTTTTTGACATCGACACCCGGGGAAACGTCAGTTTGCTGACCGACGAACCGGTGACGCTGCGCGCCCACGACACCCACAATCTTCCCGATGACGGCTCGGAGCTCTTCGCCGAGGGACAGCCGGGTGTGGAGTTCGTGTTCGCGGTCGCGGTGGACGATCCGTCCTCGCTCGATTCCGAGGCCATCGCTTCGTTGCGCGACGGTTCGCGCCAGATCACGGGCGATCCGTTCATTGCCGCGAACATGATCGCGAGCGAAGTGGTTCGTAACATTTCGCAGGAAACTGTTTTCATCGGCTACACATACTTCTACGTCTCCGACCGCGTGGACTATCCCTGCTATCTGTGCGGAAACTGCGACGGCACGGGGAAGAACGAGTGTGAGGGCTACCACATTGCGCAGAATTTCGACCGTAATATCTCGCTCGCCTATCCGCTGGCGCGCGGTTACGACATGGTCGACACGGCGGCCAATCCAACTGTCGAGGACACCAGCGGCGACACGGTTGCGATGCCCAACAACCAGGATGAAGTGAATTTCTACCCGTACGGGACCGACATTCACTACGCCGATCCGATCGCCATGAACGCCTGGTACAACTGGGGCTACTACGATCCCTACTACTACTATTACCCGTACAGTTATCCGTATTGCGGCTATCCGTACGGCTTCTCCGTCGGCATTGGTTGGGGCTGGGGCGGCTGGTGGGGATTTGGCTGGGGATGGGGCGGCTACTACTGCGGTGGTTACTACAACCCGTATTACGGCTGCGGTGGGTACGGCGGCTATTACCCGGGTTACGGCAACGGCTACTACTCGGGCAACGTGGTGAAGTACAAGTCGCAGTACAAGGGCAGCAACACCACCAACACGCTCGCGAGCAACCGCACCTATGCGATGAAGCGCGATGGCAACTTGCAGGTCGCCTCGAAAAGCACAAAATCGTGGAACTCAACCACGACGTATCGATCCAAGACCACGTCGGGTTACGCGGCGAACGGATCACGCAAGGTGAAGACGTCCGTCAGCGGAGGGCGCGCGATCGCGGGAAGAACGTGGGCTGACGGCCGCAGCAAGAGCTACAGCGGCAAATACAGCGGCGCCACCGTGTATCGCAGCCGGCCTTCTTCGTCGGGCATGTACAAGAACAACGGCAACGCGGGCCGCACCGTGATGGATCGCGGCGGTCATACGCGCAGCGGCTCCACGTACAACAACGGAAGCACGCGCATGAAGAGCGGCGGTTCGTATAATCGATCGAACAGTTCGTGGAACGGCGGCCGCTCGAGCGGCTCGACGATGCGCGGAAACAGCGGCTCGTACAAGTCGGCGCCCGCGATGCGCGGAGGAAGCAGTGGCGGCTGGGGTGGCAGTCGCGGTGGATACAGCGGTGGAAGCCGCGGAGGATTCAGTGGCGGCGGTGGCGCCCGCGGTGGTCACGGCGGTGGCAAGGGACGCTAGAACGCAGGACGCGCACGCCGTGCAATGCCAATAAAGAAGGCCTCCCGCCGAGCTGGCGGGAGGCCTTCATGTTTTCGGTTTGGGCTACGGGGTGACCAGTTACGAGACAACCTTGTAGCTCTTCACTTCCAGGTACTTCACGCCGTCTACCTTCTTGACCGATCCGGAGATCTGGATGTTCTTGCCTTCCATGTCCTTCAGCGCCGACGAGCGCGCGTTCTTGAACAGCGGGTAGATCTTGCCATCCGCCGTCTTGAACATGGGCGAACAGTCTTCGGTCTTCGCGAGCGTGCAGTGACCGCACGCGTACGCACCGGCCAGCGTCACTTTCTTGTTTTCCTTGTACGGCATCTCATCGACGAGTCCCTTGAGGGAAGCCGTCTTGGTGGCGGCGCAGCACGATTCTTCACCGTGCGCCGACGCGTTCGTCGCCTTGGCGCCGCAGCCTTCGCCGCCCGCCATCGCCATGGTGGCGCTTCCGCAGCCGGCATGCTGATTCGACGCCACGGTGGCGCCGGTGGCCTGGCCCTTCATGTCAGCCGTGACAACACTTGCCTGCTTGGCCGCGCAACCGGAGGCACTTGCCTGCTGTGCGCTCATCTTGCTCGCGCACTCGCTGGCACTCATCTTCGTGGCGCACTCCGTGGAGGCCATGCTCATACCCGGGCACCATTCGCAGTCACCCACGTGGTTACCGCCCGCCATCATGGCGCCGAACGCGGCCACATTCAGAATGGGAGCCGCACCGGGCGCGACCACGGCGGACTTGACCATGCTGTTATGAACTTTCTTGCCGTCGACCGACGCGGTCTTGGCGCCGTCTTTGGCGCAACACGACGACGCGCTCGCGGCACTCGCCGTCTTCTTGCTTTCGTCACACGCCGAAGCGTTCAGCGTCGACAGCACGAGCGACGTACCGACGATGGCTGTAATTCCGAGAACCCAAACCTTGCGATTCATGATAGGAAGCCTCCTGGATGGATGAGCGGCTCAGTACCCTACTATAATTGAACACTTACGGCGGTCCGTCAAGGGACGGCAGGAGGTTGTACACCGCCGGCGGCCAGGTCGTTGCAAGGCCTTTCGGATCGGGGTACACTTGTTCCGGCCTTCCAAACGCAGTTACCCCTCCTCCCCGGAGGTCGATCATGAACTGTATGCGAGCCCTTGCGCTTCTGGCCGGCATGCTGGCCGTGTTTTGCACGACGGCGGACGCTTCCGAACAAACCACGGACAGATTCTTGTGTATTCTGGGCGGCAACCAGGTCGTTCCCCCGCTTTCCCAGCAAAGTGACATCGGGCTGGGGTCTTTCAACACGAACGCGGCCAACCAGCTCATTTTCACCCTGCTTGATACATGTGGTTCCGGCGTCCTCGCTCGTGCTTACGAAGTGCACATCCACGGCCCCGCTTTGCCAAACGAAATTGGTCCCGTTCTGGTCACTCTCACTCCCGACCAGTATGGGTCCTATGGCGGCACGCTCGGCCCGCTCGATGCCCAGCAGATTCGAGACTTGAACTGCGGCCTGTGGTACGTCGACGCTCATACGCCACAGAATCCGTGGGGAGAAGTCCGTGGCCGGATCCGAGGACTCTGGGGCTGGTCACCCTCCTATCCGTGCAGCCTGCCCGTGGAAGCCGCTACGTGGGGGATGGTCAAGAGCCTGTATCGATAGGATGAGCTAGGGCGCCGCGACCGGCTGGGCCACCGAGAAACGTTTTCCGTCACGCACGATGCGGCAGCTTTCCACCTGCGCGTCGTGCTCGAAGAAGAACAGCCAGTCTTCCGCGGCCGCGCGTTCCAGAATGCGCGTTTTCTCCTCCATGGCCGTGACCGGGTAGAGGTCGTAGCTCATGACCCAGGCCGGCGGGACATGGTGATGGAACGGAAACAGGTCCCCGCAGAAGAAAAGCTTCCCCTCCGGGCCGCTGATCAGCGGCAACTGTTGCCCGGGCGTATGCCCGTTGAACACGTGCATGTCGAAGCCCGGCCCGAGCGACCAGGGTCCGTCGTGGAGCTCGAGCACACCGTCGCGTTCGAGCAGTCCGATGCGTTCTTCGAAATAGCTGGCCTTGTCGCGCGGATTGGGATCGAGCGCGTGCTCCCACTGTGATTTCTGCACGTGATGGCGCGCTCCCGGAAACACCAGCCGCCACGTGTCACCGTGCGGCTCGGCGGCGCCGGCGCCGTGATCGAAGTGCAGGTGCGTGAGCATGACGTCGGTGATGGAATCGGGATCGACGCCGGCCTTGCGCACCGCATCGCGCAGGTGGTCGGTCTCTTCGAAAATGTAGATCTGGCGCATCTTCTCGCCGTAGCCCGTGCCGGATCCGACATCGACGATCACGGTCTTCCCGTGACCCTGCACGAGCAGCACGCGCATCACCATGGGAACACGATTGTGCTCATCGGGAGGGAGCCCGCGCGCCCACATGGTCCGGGGAACCACGCCGAACATGGCGCCGCCGTCGAGACCGAAGCGGCCCGCGAGGCAGTGTGTGATCTTCCAGCCCCCGATTTGCATGCGGGGACTATAACATGCGTTGTGAGTGAGCGGCTACTCGGTGACGACGGCGGTTCCGTACACGATCAACTCGGACGCGCCGTCCGAGATGTCCGTCGATGAGAAGCGCACACCGGTGATGGCGTTCGCTCCCATGCTCGCCGCTTCCGTGCGCATGCGGTCGAGGCACTGCTCGCGCGCTTCCGCCAGAAGCTTCGTGTAGGGACGGATTTCGCCGCCGGTGAGATTCTTCATGAAGGCAGTGAGGTCCTGGCCGATGTGGCGCGCGCGCACGCTGCTCCCCTGCACGAGGCCCATCACGCGCACAATCTTGCGCCCGGGAATTTCGTCCGTGGTAACCAGAATCATCGCTCGACCTCCCTGTAGGGATCATGCTTGTGCTCGTGATAGCGTTCGCGCGCAACCGAGATGAACAGCACGATCAGCCCGAGCAGAATCAACGCGATACTGATGCCTTCATAGGTGAAGAGCTGCGGCGAGCGCAGCGCGCGATACAGCAGAAAGAGCAGAAACATCACGACGCCGCCGGCGAGAAACAGAAATCCAAGACGGCGCTCGGTGCGGCGGGCGATGCTCTCCCAGTAGCCCTTCCAGAACGCGTCATCGGAGACGCGCAGCTTGAGCTCGCCGGTGAGCTTGACGACACGGCCGAGCGAGTCGAGCTCGCGGCTGCACACCTCGCACTCGCGGACGTGGGCCTGGTACTGCAGACGCTCCTCCTGCGAGAGCTCGTCGTCGATCAGGCGCATGCCGTCGGTCTGGTAGCGTGTGCACTCCATCTATCCCACCTCCCGTTTCGGCGCGCGCGCGGGAATTCCTTCGCGCTCGAGCTCTTCGATGGTCCCGCGCAGCGCCTGGCGTGCATAGTAGAGGCGCGACATGACGGTGCCGATCGGGATGTCGAGAACGTCCGCGATCTCCTTGTACGAGTGGTCCTTGAAATCCTTGAGCACGATGATCTCCCGATGATCTTCCGACAGGCGATCCAGCGCAGCGCGTACGAGGCGTTTGCGTTCGTCCTCCTCGAGGTTTTCGAGAGGCGTGGCGGACGGACTGGGAATCTCACGATGCTCGTTCTCGTCATCGATCGACACGTGGTGGCGCCGGCGGGTGACGAAATTGAGGCAGTGGTTCTTGATGATGCGATAGAGCCAGGGATAGAACGGCCGCGTTTCATCGAAACGGGCGCGCGCCTGGTGCGCCTTGACGAACGCCTCCTGGGAAAGGTCGCGCGCGTCTTCGGCGTTGCCGACATAGCCGTAGGCAACGTAGAACGCGTCCGTCATGTGACGGCGGACGAGCGTCTCGAAGGCCTGTTTTTCGCCGCGTTTCCAGCGGCGGATCAAATCCAGTTCGGGATCGATGGACAATTCGGGCTCCGCGGGGACCGCGAGCGCGGCCAGTGAAGATGTTCTGGCATTCATATCTGTGCCCTACACGGGCCCCGGACGGCTATTCACGGTCCGGCCGGGGAATCTTACGGGGTCCGCCTCTCCGGTGGCCAGCCCGGTTTGTGGATTTGTAAATTGCAAGAAGCGCAGGACCTGCGTTACCGTCGGGAACCCGAACCGCTTCCTTTATATTGCACCTGATGCACGACTTTCGATCCTTTGCAGAAGACCACGTGGCTCGCATCGAGCCGCTCTCCCGAGAGGTGAACCTCGCCTACTGGACGGCCACCATTTCGGGCCAGCCGGCCGATTTCGAGCGTTATGCCTCGCTCGAGGTGGAGCTGCAGAAGGTGTACGCGGACCGCGGCGACTTTGCGCGCCTCGACGACTGGCGCAAGGACAAGAGTGCGCGCGACGAGGTGGAAGCGCGCCAGCTCGAGCTGCTCTACCGCGCCTACCTGCGCAATCAGGTGGACCCTGATCTGATCGAGGCCACCACCCGTCTCTCCAGCCAGATCGTGCGCGCGTTCGGGACGTATCGCGTGAGCGTCGAGGGCAAGGAGTTGACCGGAAACGATGTGCGCACGGTGCTCAAAACGAGCACGGATTCGTCGTACCGGCGCGCGGTGTGGGAGACCGACAAGGCGGTCGGGCGCGAGGTGCGCGCGGACCTGCTCGAGCTGGTGCGCCTGCGCAATCGCATCGCCACCGAGCTGGGCTTTGCCAATTACTATGAAATGTCGCTCGAGCTCTCGGAGCAGCGCACCGACGAGATCGTAACCCTGTTCGACCGCCTCGACACGCTCACCCTGGAGCCGTTCCGCACCGCCAAGCACGAGATCGACGCCGCGCTCGCTTCGCGCTACGGCGTGACCGACGACGAGATCCGCCCGTGGCACTACGAAGATCCGTTCTTCCAGGAGACGCCGCGCATTTTCGCCGTCGACTTCGACGGCTTCTATCGCGACCGCGACGTGGTCGAGCTTTCGCGCGCATTCTTCGCCGGCATCGGGCTCGACGTGCGCACCATTCTCTCGCGCAGCGATCTCTACGAGAAGCCCGGCAAGGAACAGCACGCCTACTGTCTGGACATCGACCGCCGCGGCGATGTGCGCGTGCTCGCCAACGTGAAGAACGACGAGAACTGGGCCGGCACCATGCTGCACGAGCTCGGACACGCCGTGTACGACAGCCACATCGATCCGTCGCTGCCGTTTCTCCTGCGCGAACACGCGCACGTGTTCGCCACCGAAGCCATCGCCATGCTGTTCGGACGCCTCAGCAAGGACGCACGCTGGATGGAGCAGATGCTCGGGCTCGGGAAGGACGATCGCGCCGCGCTCGAGACCGCGTCGCAGCACAGCTCACGGCTGGGCCAGATCATCTTCGCGCGCTGGTGCCAGGTGATGATGCGCTTCGAGCGCGCGTTGTACGCGAACCCGTCGCAGGACCTGAACCGGCTGTGGTGGGATCTTGTCGAGCGCTACCAGATGGTGAAGCGCCCCGCCGGACGCGACGAGCCCGATTGGGCGTCCAAGATTCACATCGTCTCGGCGCCCGTGTACTACCACAACTACATGCTGGGCGAGTTGTTCGCGTCCCAGCTCGACCACGCCATCCACACCCGCGTGCTGAGCTCGGGCAACGGACGCGCCTCTCTCGTGAACGCGCCCGCCGTCGGCACCTTCCTGCGCGACAATGTATTCAAGGCGGGAAAACGATTCCGCTGGGATGAACTCGTGCAACGCGCCACCGGCACACCGCTCGCGCCCGATCACTTCGTCGAACAATTCGTCCGCTAAGATCGCGCTCGCAGGGCCTGGCTCCGTCCATCCCGTTAGGCTTCGCTTCGCTCGCCTAACGTGAGCCCTGTCCGTCGCCACCCGCTCGCGCGCTCCAGACAAGAGCATGTCGCCATTTTTTTCCTACATCCGTTACGGATGTGGAGTGTCGATTCGTCGACACTGGCAGAAAGTTTACCGTCGTTACGACGGTGAATTTCACCCAGCGCGAGCACTGTCTCAAGCAAGCGAAGACACCGCGCGTTCGAGCGCGGAATTTACGAGGAGTCAGCCGTCGTACTTGGAGATGAGCTCTTCGGCTTTCTTGACGATGTCGCGGTTGCCGACGTAGACGGGCGTGCGCTCGTGGAGTGATTTGGGCGTGACGTCGAGGATGGGACCGCGGCCGGTGGAGCCGTAGCCGCCCGCCTGCTCGATCACGTACGCCATGGGCATCGCTTCGTAGAGGAGTCGCAGCTTGCCGTGCGGTTTGGAAGGATCTTTCGTG
>DATNGX010000077.1:0-5377 GCA_035605755.1 Candidatus Krumholzibacteriia bacterium | reverse complement strand
TCAATCGCGAAGTGCTGCAGCTCAAACGCCAGATGGATCCGCAGGTGGGCTTCGACTACATCCTGGGCGAGAGTCCGGCCATGAAGCGCGTCATCGACGTGGTGCAGCAGGTCGCGAAGAGCGACACCACCACCGTGCTTATCGAGGGCGAGAGCGGCGTGGGCAAGGAAATGATCGCGCGCATGATTCACCAGTATTCCGGTCGCGCCACCAAACCGTTCATGGACATCAACTGCGCCTCGCTGCCGGAAACACTGCTCGAGAGCGAGCTCTTCGGTTACGAGAAAGGTGCGTTCACCGACGCCAAGGGCCAGAAGCAGGGGCTCCTGGAGCTCGCCAATCGCGGCACGCTGTTCCTGGATGAAATCGGCGAGATGAGCCTCACCATCCAGGTCAAGCTCCTGCGCGTGCTCGAGCGCATGGAGTTCCGCCGGCTGGGCGGCACGCAGGACATCCACGTCAGCGTGCGCGTGGTAAGCGCCACCAACCGGGATCTGCAGAAGGAAGTGGATGAGGGGCGTTTCCGCGCCGACCTCTTCTATCGCTTGAAGGTGGTCCCGATGTACATTCCGCCCCTGCGGGAGCGCAAAGAGGACCTGTTGAAGTTTGTCAATTACTTCATCAATATGTTCAACGCGAAGTTCTCGAAGAACTTCACGCAGATCTCCGACGACGCCAAGCACCTTCTGCTGTCGTATCCGTGGCCGGGCAACATCCGCGAGCTCAAGAATGTGATCGAGCGCGTGGTGCTGCTGGAGACCGGCCCGGTCATGCGGCGCGAGATGCTCCCGTTCTCGAGCTACCGGCCCGACGAGGGAACTCTGGGCCGCAAGATCGACGCGATTCTTTCGGCACCGCTGCCGGAAGATGGCATCGACTTCGAAGCCCTGGTGGGCGATGTCGAAAAAGCGCTGATCATGAAAGCGTCCGAAGAATCGCAGTGGAACCAGAGCAAGACCGCGCGGCTGTTGAACGTCAAGCGCGACAAGCTGCGCTACCGCATGCGCAGCTTCGACATCGGCGACGAGAATGAAGTTCCGTCCACGTCGTAGCAGCATTCGCCTCGTGGTGGCGTGCGCAGCGCTTCTGTCGCTGGCCTGCGGCTACGGCACCAGCACGCGCACGGCGAAGGACATCAAGTCCGTCTACGTCCCGTTTTTCGAGAACCGGACGGCCGAGCCGAACCTGGAGATCACCTTCACCGACGGCATCATTCAGAGCCTGGTGAACGACAACACGCTCAAGGTGGTCCCGGAGGCGGGCGCGGATGCCACACTCGACGGCGAAATCGTTTCCTTCAAGGACCAGCCCTTTTCGTTCAACGAGAGCCTCGACGCCGACGAGTATCACCTCGTGATCACGGTGTCGTGCACGCTCTTCAACCGGCGCACCAACGAGCCCATCTGGCAGCACCAGCAGTTCGTCGGCACCGGGTCGTATTTCCTCGAAGGCAACAGCGGGCGCACGCGCACCGACGCCATGGACGAGGCCATCCAGCAAATCCGTGATCGCATTCTCAATCTCACTGTGCAGGATTGGTAGGCATGGGACGCCAGGCGGACACCTACAAGAAGCTCTTTGACGACGTGCGCGCGGGCCGCGTGAAGGCGCTGTATTTCCTGCACGGCCCCGAGGAGTTCATGAAGCGTGAATTCCTCCGCGAGCTTTCCACCGCCGTGCTTCCGGCCGGCGATCGCACGTTCAACATCGATGTGCTCCACGGCGACGAGTTCGAAGCGCACGCCTTCGACGACCGCGTGCAGGCCTTTCCGCTCTTTGCCACGCGCCGGCTGGTGGTGCTGCGCAACTTCGACGCACTGTCGACGTCGGAGCGCGAATATGTGACAGCGCGCGCCAGCGCGCTTCCGGACGGCCTTGTGCTGGTCGTAGAGTCGGGGATCGAGAAACTCGAGACTGTTGCACACAAGAAGATGGCAGAAGTGGCGGCCAAGAATGGTGTGGTCGTCGCCTGCGCTCCTCTCGATGAATCGGAAACCATGGAGCGCGTGCTCGCGCGCTTGCGCCGCGAAGAATACAAGATCGATCCGGACGCGCTCGATCTTCTGATCGAATCGGTGGGCACCGCGCTGATCGATCTTTCCAACGAAGTCGAAAAGATTCTGCTCGCCGCCAAACAGACGCGCCACGTCACGCGCGAGCTGGTCGAATCCGTGGTGGGGAAGTACCGCACGGTGACGCTGTTCTCCGTGTTGGATGCGGCCGGCAGCTCCGCGCCCGCCACGCTCCTGCCGCGCCTCGCCACACTGCTCGAGTCGGGCGAAGAGCCGGTGTTCATTGTGTCGATGCTGCTCCGGCGCGTGGTGTCGCTCATGGAAGTGCAGCGCGTCCTGGCCGAGCGCGGGCGCGCGGTGTCCAACGATGGCGCGCTTGCCAATGCGATTGCGGCCACCCAGAGCCCGTTCATGGCCGGCAAGCTGCGCGAGCAGGCGGCGCGCATCAAGCCCGCGCTGCTCGAGTCGCTCCTGGCCAATCTGCGCTGGGCCGACCTGCGGCTGAAGACAACGTCCCTCGATGCGCGCTTCGTGATCGAGGAGGCGCTGCTCGCCGCGCACGCCGGGAAAACGCTTGCCACTACGGCCCTTCCGGCCTAGATTCACACGCTAACGCACACGGCGAAAGGGAGGTACGCTCCGTGCCTCTCGTCATGCCGGCCCCGGAGGTGCCCGATGGAAGGCGAACTGCGAATCAACGCGCGTGGACTCACCGTTCCCGGACCGCGGCTCATGGTTCAGTCGGCGCTGGAAAAGGGACACCCGGCGGTGGTGCGTGTGGTGGTCAGTAACGACGAAGGCGCGCGCGACGTCGAGGGCTATCTGACCGATGCGGGCGCGTCGGTCGAGATCGACCAGGTCGGCGCCGAGTATCACGTGATCGCGCAATTTGCGCGCGGTTGATTGTAACCTCCAGCATCCCAATCGAAAGATTTCCGCCTTATGGCGAAGTATCCCCACAGCGAGATCGAAAAGAAGTGGCAGGATCGGTGGGCGAGAGACGGCCTCATGCGCTGCGACCTCTCGCGCACGAAAGAGAAATTCTACTGCCTGATGATGTTCCCGTACCCTTCCGGCGAGCTGCACGTGGGGCACGGGCGCAACTACATCATCGGCGACTCGCTGGCGCGCTTCAAGAAAATGGCCGGCTTCGAAGTACTCGCCCCCATGGGCTGGGACGCCTTCGGACTGCCCGCCGAAAATGCCGCCATCCAGCGCGACATTCATCCCGCGCAGTGGACGCGCGAAAACATCAAGCGCATGAAGGAACAGTTTCAGCACTGGGGAGTGGTGTACGACTGGGAACGCGAAGTCACGTCGTGCGAGCCCGACTACTACAAGTGGACGCAGTGGCTGTTCCTGCAGCTCTTCAAGGCCGGGCTCGCGTACCGCAAAGCCGCCTCCGTCAACTGGTGCCCGAAGGACAAGACCGTGCTCGCCAACGAGCAGGTCGTCGACGGTGCGTGCGAGCGCTGCGGGACACCCATCGAGGAGCGCCACCTCGAGCAATGGTTCTTCAAGATCACCGCGTTTGCGGACGAATTGCTCGCCGATCTCGACACCCTGGCCGACTGGCCCGAGCGCGTCGTCACCATGCAGAAGAACTGGATCGACCGCTCGACCGGCGTCGAGATCGAGTTCACAGTCAAAGACACCGATCGTCGCATCACCTGTTTCACCACACGCCCCGACACCGTCTTCGGCGCGACCTTTCTCGTGCTCTCACCGCAGCACCCGGAAGTCGAGCGACTGATCCAGGGATCGAAGCGCGAGCCGGAATTCCGCACGGCCATCGCGCGTTACCAGGCCGACAAGCTTTCCGGAAAAGCGCGCACCGATCCGGGCAAAGACGGCGTATTCCTCGACGCCTACGCCATCAATCCCGTGAGTGGGGAAGCAGTTCCCATCTGGATCGCACCCTACGTGCTCATGGAATACGGAACGGGTGCGATCATGGCAGTGCCCGCCCACGATGAGCGTGACTACGAGTTCGCCGTGCGTTACGAGTTGCCGGTGCGAGAGGTGGTGCGCTTTGGTGACAAAGAAGGCGTGCTTCCGACGCCGTCGTATTCCGGAGACGGAACGCTCGTGAACAGCGGCGCCTTCAACGGTCTCGGCCAGCACGACGCGTTCGAGAAGATCGCCGGCGATCTCGAGAAACGCGGCCTCGGCCGGAAGCGCGTGAATTACCGCCTGCGTGACTGGCTCATCTCGCGCCAGCGCTACTGGGGCGCGCCCATTCCCATGATCCACTGCCCGAAATGCGGCGTGGTGCCGGTGCCGGACTCTGAGCTGCCCGTCGTCCTGCCCGACGACATCGACTTCCGCCCGCGCGGCGACGGCAAGAGCCCGCTGGCCACCAGTGACGCCTTCCGCGTCGTCAAATGCCCGCAGTGTGGCGCAGCGGCGGAGCGCGACACAGACACCATGGATACCTTCGTCGACTCCAGCTGGTACTTCATGCGTTACTTGAGCCCGAAGGACTCAACCAGGGCCTTCGACAAGCAGTTATGTGACGCATGGCTTCCCGTCGATCAGTACATCGGAGGCGTGGAACACGCGATTCTGCATCTACTTTATGCGCGTTTCGTCACCCATTTCCTGAAGTCGCAGGGGTTCATCTCGTTCTCCGAGCCCTTCGCGCGCCTGTTCACGCAGGGCATGATCCAGAAGAACGGGATAAAGATGTCGAAGAGCCGCGGCAACGTGGTGCCGCCCGACACCATCATCGGTCCCATGGGTGCCGACACCATGCGCCTCTACATCCTGTTCCTGGCGCCGCCCGAGCGCGACAGCGAGTGGAACGACGAAAGCGTGGAAGGCTGCTACCGGTTTTTGAACCGCATCTGGCGCTTCTACGAGGCACGCACAGAGATCCTGGCCACGCCCACCAGCGGCAAGATCGATGAGCCGACGCTGACAGCACCCGAACGCGAATTGTTCAGGAAGACCCACTGGGCCATCGACCGCGTGCACAACGATGTCAGCGATCATTTCAGGTTCAATACCGCCATCAGCGCGCTCATGGAGCTCAACAATGTGCTCGCGCCATTCGGCGAAGAATCCGTTGAGTCCGGCGGCCCGCAACGCGCCGAATTGCTGCGCTTCACCTTTGACGCGCTCATACGTCTACTGGCGCCCATGACGCCTCACATCTGCGAAGAGCTCTGGGAACGCACCGGCCATCGCGAATCCATCTTCAAGATGGCCATGCCCGCCGCGAATCCCGCATTCGTGAAGGCCGAACAATTCGACCTCGTCATCCAGGTCAACAGCAAGATCCGCGCACGCGAAACCGTGCCGACAGGCACGGAACAAGCAGAGATGAAAGCCATCGCACTGAGGCATCCGAAAGTCATCGAAGA
>DATNGX010000076.1:0-9631 GCA_035605755.1 Candidatus Krumholzibacteriia bacterium | reverse complement strand
AAGGGCTTCCCGGTGACACGCTCGCCGCAACTTCTTGGAACGGGATACAGGAAGAGGAACTTTGTCCCAGAACTAACGGGCGACGATGTCGCGAGAATCCCTTTGGCCAGAGTCTACTCAGGTTTTTCCCGGTGTCAACGGGTCGGGACCCGGACAGTGCAAAATTTGTTGTATTGCTTCGTGAACAGTACCCCCTGACATGAAGAAGCGGCCCGTTCCATGGAACGAGCCGCCGCTTGAAAGTTCCCAAGGCTGCGCGGAGGCTTGCCGACGCGCAGCAAATATGGATGGCGCTGCGCCGAGGCTAGCCGAGGCGCAGCAAGTATAGACTATATGACCTTGCGAACCTTGCCGGTCCGGATGCAGGACGCGCACACGTAGGCCGCCTTCACCTTTCCCGCCTGTTCAATCTTGATCTTCTGCAGATTGGGAAGCCAGCGCCGCTTGGTCAGGTTGTGCGCATGGCTCACGCGATTGCCCACCATGGGGCCTTTGTCGCAAATGGAGCATCGACGGCTCATTCCAGGTACCTCCGTTATAGACCCTCTTCAAAAGTTGCACTAGAGTAGCAAATGACGCGTTGTCGCGCAAGGAGTTGGACGTGAGCCGGGCGGGAACAGCCACCACCAGAATCGGGACCGGGACCAGGTCCCTGGAAGACCTCTGCCAGTACCTGAAGGGGGTCGGCCCGGGGCGGGCCGTCGACCTGCGCCGTCTCGGTATCGAAAACGTCAACGACCTCTTAACCCATTTTCCGCGAACCTATTATGACCGGAGGCAGCTCTCCACCATCAGCTCGCTCATGCCCGGCGTGGAGGCCACCTTCGTCGGCCGCGTGCTCAGTGTGACGCAGCGAGGGCCTTTTCGCCGCCGCGCCATGGTGACGGCCGCCATCGGGGACGACACCGGCATCATCCAGGTGGTGTGGTTCAACCAGCCCTATATCGGCAAGAGTCTGAAGGCGGGGCGCGAGCTCATCCTCAGCGGGCGGGTCGCGTTCTACCGCGGCCAGCGCCAGGTGATGAATCCCGAGTACGAGTTCACCGCCGAGGATGACGAGGGCGGCAAAGCCGCCGCGCGCATCGTGCCGGTGTACCGGCTCACCACCGGTGTGAGCCAGCGCTACCTGCGTGGAATCATCGCGCGCACGCTCGATATGTACGCCGATGTGGTGCCCGAAACCCTGCCGTCGACTTTGCTCGCGGGCAAAACCCTCGCGCGCGGCGTCGCGCTGCGCGCCATGCACTTTCCGGGCGACGAGAGCGAGTTCAACGCCGCGCTGGCGCGCATGAAGCTGGAAGAATTGTTCTACATGCAGCTCGCACTCTCGCTCTCGCGCCGCGAGCGCCTGGCGAAGAAGGTGCGCTACCGCGTCGCCTCCGCGTTCGATCTGGAGAAAAAATTTCTGCACGGGCTCCCGTTTCCGCTCACGCGTGCGCAGGAAAAAGTGCTCGGCGAAATTCACGACGACCTCTCGCGCGACCGGAGCATGAACCGGCTGCTGCAGGGAGACGTGGGCTCGGGCAAGACGCTGGTCGCCGGCGCCACGCTGCTCGCGGCGGTGGAGGCGGGTTATCAGGGAGTCATGATGGTGCCCACCGAAATTCTCGCCGTGCAGCACTTCCGGACCCTGGTACCGCACATGGAGCGTCTCGGTGTGCGCATGTCGCTTCTGATCGGTTCGTTGAAGCCGGCCGACAAGAAGGGCGTCCACGCGGGACTTCGCGACGGCACGATTCAAGTGGTGGTGGGCACGCACGCGCTGATCCAGTCCGAGGTGAAGTTCAAGCACCTTGCGGTTGCGGTGATCGATGAGCAGCACCGCTTCGGCGTGGCCCAGCGCGCCGCCCTGGTGGAGAGCAATCCGCACATGCTTGTCATGACCGCGACACCCATCCCGCGCACGCTGGCGCTCACCGCGTACGCCGACCTCGATCTTTCCGTGATCGACGAAATGCCGCCCGGACGCGCACCCATCAAGACGCGCGTGGTTCCGCCCGAAAAACGCGAGGCGATGTACCGGTACATCAAGGACAAGCAGGCGCAGGGTGAGCAGGCGTATCTGTTGTATCCGCTCATCGAAGACACCGAAAAGCAGGAAGTCGAGACGGTGGAGAGCGCGCACGAGGAGCTTTCGCACGGCGTGCTCAAGGGTGTCCCCATGGCCATGCTGCACGGGCGCATGAACATGTCGGAGAAAGACGAGGTCATGGCTGCCTTTCGCGCCGGGGTGGTGCGCGTGCTGATCGCCACCACCGTGGTGGAAGTGGGTGTGCACGTCCCGCAGGCCACCATCATGGCCATCCACCAGGCCGACCGCTTCGGTCTCTCCCAATTGCACCAGCTGCGAGGCCGTGTGGGACGCGGAGGGCGGGAAGGATTCTGCTTCCTCCTTGCCGGCGACGGAACCACGCCGGAAGCCGCCGAGCGGCTCGAGGTGCTCGTGCGCGAAGCGGACGGTTTTCGGATCGCGGAAGAGGACCTACGCCTGCGCGGTCCCGGAGAATTTCTGGGCACGCGCCAGCACGGGGTGCCCGCCTTCAAAGTGGCGAATCCGCTCCACGATCGTGCGCTGGTGGAACGCGCCAACGGTGCTGTGAAGGCACTGCTCGAACAGGACCCGGCCCTGGCCGGCAGCGACGGGAAACGATGCACGTCGCATTTGCGGGCGGTTCTGGGCGGGGTTGCGGGCGCGACCACCATCTCCTGAAAAAAACCGGATTCGGTGTCCAGTCTGCGGTGGCGATGGCGTATCGTCGCGGCTACGTTGATCCCGGAACCATCCGGGAGGACCTCATGGAACAGATGAAACGACTGCCTTCACTGTCGGAAATGGAAAAAGCGCGCGCGACGCGCGACACGTCGTACGACGGCGTGTTCTACATCGCGGTGCGCACGACCGGGATCTTCTGCCGGCCCTCGTGCCCGTCGCGTACCTCGCGCCCCGAGAACGTGGAGTTCTACGCGCGCGCCGAGGACGCCATCTTCGCGGGTTATCGCCCGTGCAAGCGGTGTCGACCGCTGCACGTCACGGGCAGTGCGCCGGAGTGGATCGAAACGTTGCTCGCGCGCGTCGACGAAAATCCCGGCGAGCGCATTCCCGATGCGGAGATCCGCGCCATGGGCATCGAGCCGGCGCGCGTACGCCGTTATTTTCAGGATCGCTTCGGCATGACGTTCCAGGCCTACTGTCGTGGACGACGGTTGGGAAGCGCATTGTCCGCGCTCAAGCGCGGTGGTCGCATCGACGACGCCATCTACGACCACGGCTATGAATCGCACAGCGGTTTTCGCGACGCGTTCACAAAACAGTTCGGCGCCACACCGGGTCGCGCGGATCTCTCGCGCTGCGTGCGCGTGAGCCTGGAAGAAACGCCGCTGGGCCCGATGATCTACGGCGCCACCGAGGATGCGGTGTGTCTCGTCGAATTCGCGTCGCGCCGCATGCTGGAGAAGCAGATCGAGCAGGTGAAGCGGCGCTTCGACGCCGCCGTGGTGCCGGGGCGTAACGCGGTGCTGGATGCGCTGTGCGCGCAGATGGACGAGTACTTCGCGGGCAAACGCACAACCTTCGACGTGCCGCTCGATGCACCCGGCACCGGGTTTCAGGAAAAAGTGTGGGCGGCGCTCAAGACGATTCCTTACGGCGAAACGTGGTCGTATGAAGCGCTGGCAGCGCGTGTCGGTGTGCCCGGCGCGGTGCGCGCGGTGGGCACCGCCAACGGCGCCAACCGCATCGCCATCGTGATTCCGTGCCATCGCGTGGTGCGCAAAACCGGAGAGACCGGCGGCTACGGCGGGGGAAGGTGGCGCAAGGTGGCGCTTCTCGACCTCGAAGCGTCGGTGCTCAAACGCGACGTTCCCACGCTCGGTCTGTTCCGGACCCTTCCGGACGCCGCGCGCGCGTAACACGCCCGTTTGCAGTTGCTGTTATCGGCGGGCATCGCGTAGTGTTCCTCCCGTGGGGCCCCCTCGCCCCCGTTTCGGGAGGAAATCATGATTCGACGTTACTTCGTGCTCGGCGGAGCGCTTGTTTTGCTTGCCGCCGTCATCTTCATATCCTGCTATCCGGGCGACGAGCTCACGATCAGCGAAACCGACACAGTCGTGACGCTGTTCGACAAGAACGCGGATTTCTCGGCTGACAACACCTATGCCATGCCCGACTCCGTGCTTCACATTGTCGGCGAGGGCGAGCGCGACGACATCAGTCGCGCTTACGACGCAGACATCCTGATCGACATCGCCACCCAGATGGCAGCGCTCGGATACACGCGCGTGAGCAACCCGGCTACTGCCGACGTGCACGTCCTGCCCGCGGTGAACGTGCGCGACTACACCGGCTACGCCTACTACGGCGGCTGGTGGAGCTACTGGTACGGCTACTATCCGCCCTACTGGGGATGGTATCCATACTATCCGGGGTACGGCGTTTCCTACGACTACAGCATCGGAACGCTGTTCATCCTGATGATCGATCCGAGCCAACCCGTGGTGGGAGACAAGGTGCCGCCGCCGATCTGGATCGCCGGCATCAACGGACTTGTGGACAAGTCCACCAACGCCAAGCGCATCGAGAACGGCATCAAGCAGGCGTTCGCGCAGTCCAAGTATCTCGGAGAAGGGAAGTGATGCGGCACATGAAGACGATCCGCACCCTGGCACTGGTTGCTCTCGTCGTCGCGTGTACGCACACGACTGCGCTGGCACAGGATTGGTTCGGCATCGCGACGTGGAACGTCTCGGTCCCGGACGGCGACACCAAGAATTTTGTCGATGAAACGTCGTTTCTCGGCTTCGGCCTCGAGTTCCGCAAGGAATTCCGACCGAAGACGACCGTGGGCATCCTGGGTTCCTGGGAAGTGTTCCACGAACGGCGCGACGGTTCGATCGACATCGGCAGCGGCACGATCACGGGAACGAATGACCGCTATATCAATTCATTCCCGATCATGCTGGGCCTGCACCGCTATTTCGGTGAAGCGGGCGGCAGGCAGCCGTACATCGGCATCAATGCCGGCGGTTTCGTGCTGATCCAGACCATACGCGTCGGACTGTCGGAGATCGAAGACGACACGTGGGAATGGGGTGCCGCACCCGAGGCCGGTTTCATTTTCCCGATCGATCGCGGATCGGCCTTCATCATCAATGCGCGTTACAACATTGCGTTTACCGGCGAGGATCTCTCCGCGGAGGATTCGAAGCTCACGTACTGGGGCTTTCACGCGGGATTCTGCTGGGAAGCGTACTGATCGCGTCACCGCCGCGGTCGATGTCCTGAAATTCCGCCCCGTGCGCCAGGTGGCCGCGGGGCGGAATTTTATTCCCGGATATACGCGCGATAGCGCGTGAATGTCCGGTGGTGTAGTGGCGTGATAGTTGCTTTGTTCTCCACGGCTCTTGTCGACGCACGAAGCGGACGCGGACAAGATGGACTTTCAGGAGTGATAAAGCATGATCATTCAGTGCCAAAGCTGCTCAGCGAAATACTTCCTCGGCGAGGAAAAAGTCCCGGTCAACCCGCTCAAGGTGCGTTGCCCGAAATGCCGCGCCGTGTTCATGCTGGCCGCCAGGACCGAACGCGCCGCCGTTGCAGCCGTTGCCGCGACGCCGCCGCCAGCGCCCGTGTTTGAAGTCGCCGCGCCCGCCGTTGAATCGCTGCGTCCGTCCCCGGAACCTGTGTTCATGCAGGAAAGCGCAGCACAGCCAGCACCCGTGGTCGAGAGTCCGGTGTCCGCGCCCACCATGGTGGCCGAACCCGTGCCCGAAATCGAGCCCATCGCCGTCGCTCCGGCAGCGGCCGCTGCGCCCGAGATCGAAGAAGTTGCCACACCCGCGGCGTCTCCCGCCGGCCGCAGCGCACGCGGAGGAAAATCGGCGGAAGATCGAGCCAAACGACTGGCAAGAGTTCTCGTTTCCGATATTTTGTGGTACAACCGCGAGAGACGTGATGCCGCGCTCCGCGATGGAACTCTGATGACTTCGCTCAGCGAAGAGATCAAGAAATCGTGGGAGCTGTACAAGGAAAAGGTCGGGCCGGAGGCGGCGCATTCGACCAACTACTTCAAGGAAGCACTGAACGAGATTCTGGCCAATGGCCAACAGGTCTTCTGATCACACGCCCTCCACTCCCGCCGCATCGCCTCCGGTGCGGGGTGGACGAGCCGTTTTCATTGTCGCCACCGACACGTCGTTTCTCGACCGCGTGCTGCGCGAGTGCGAGGACGCGCCCGCCGGTGCCGCGCGCTTTTCCAATCTCGATGGACTCTCGCAATCCCTGGCCCAGCTCTCGCGCATCCAGCTGGCCTTCGTGCTCCTGGTCGAGCATCGCGGCGCCGACATCGACATCCATGCGCTGCGCCAGCTGCGTCTGAATTTCCCCCAGCTCGTCATCATGGCCCTGCTCGAGGGCTGCGACCAGCAGACATCGCTGCGCCTCAATTCAATCGGCGTACAGGCCATTCTGCTGCCGCCGTTCAACCGCATCAATCTCGCGCGCGAAATCGCGTCGGCGCTGCCCAACGTCCCCAATTTCAAGCGCCACCCCGATCTCATGCGCCGCTCCACCGTGCGCATGGATTTTCTCATTCCCAGCGATATTTCCTACGTGATCGGGGTGAACTACCAGATTTCAAATCTGCTCAAGGAATTCGGATTCCCGCCGCAGGACACGCGCGTGAACATTCCGCTCGCGTGCGACGAGGCCATCACCAATGCCATCATCCACGGCAACCGCTCCAACCCGGAGCGCAAGGTGAACATCCAGGTCTACGTGAGTCCCAACCGCTTCCGCATACGCGTGCGCGACGAGGGAGAGGGTTTCGATGTCGCGCGCGTGGTCGACCCGACGCAGGGGGAGGCGCTCCTGCGTCCCGGCGGACGCGGCGTCTACCTGATGCGCAACATCATGGATTCGGTGGAGTACAAGGAAGGCGGCCGCGTGGTCGAGCTGGAAAAAAGAAATGGCGCCGCGAACGGCGCCATCAATGGTCACGAACCTGCAAGCTAGCGCTCGCGCTTATTCCTGCCACTTTTCCTTCGCCAGTTTCTCGAGCATTTCGTCGATTGATCCCCAGATGCGCGCGTTCTGATCGGGCTCGAAGAGCGCCTTGCGCACGCGTCCATACTGGTCCTTCTTGACGTAACGAATCGACTTCATGGTCTCCATCGGGACCAGGATGTCCTTGCACACTTTTGCTTCCAGCGTCTTGCCGTCCAGGTTCGCGTTGGGGTTGTTGTCCGGGTGCATGCCCAGGCCCCAGCCGTGCGCGATCATGCTGCAGATCAGCGCGCGAAACGTGTTCTGTCCCTGCACGGTGTCGAGATTCATCTGGCCGTCGATCTTCTCGCTCACACCGTCGATGACGGGCACGAGCTTTTCCATGACGGCGGGGCTCACTTCGATGTTCAACAGACGGGCAAACATCTCTTTCATCATTTTCTCGGTGACGCCCGTCGAGGTGTTCGGCTTCTTCATCGTTTCTCCAGTCTGAGCCACTGTGTACGTTCCAGAATGACCCCCAGCAAAGCAAGAAACAGGCCCAAGGCCACCAGGATTGACCCCTTGGAGACGAACGTGTTCACGAGGGTTGCGAGCGCCGCCGCGGCAATAAACGCCGCCTTGATAAGTGCCTCACGCGCCGCAAATACACGTCCCGTGAACTGACGCGGACTCGCGCTCTGCATGAGCGTTTCGGTCACGATGAAAACCGGCGAGATGGAAATGCCGAGCACACACGCCCAGATGCACATGGGAAGGGGTGAAATGGCGCGACCCATTCCGGCAATTGCCACACCCGCGAGCAGGGCGCCGACCGATACGGTACGTTCGGGAAGTGTGCGCTCACGAAACCATCCCGCCAGCAGCGCACCCAGGACGAGACCCAGAATGAGCGCGGAGCCGACTTCGGACAGAAACAGCGCGCGACCCGACTGCACCACCTCGTGGACGCGCGAGATTCCGATCACACTCATCACCCCGCCGACCGCAAACAGCCCGGCCTGCGTGGAGAGACTCGCGCGCAGCTCGCGGCTCTGGCGCAACAGGTCGAGGGCGTCGCGCACCGAGCGGGCCAGCACGGCGATCCCGTGCCGCGGATCACGCGGGAGCGGCGTCACGGTCGACACGGGACGGTGCGAGACGACGAGGGGCAGCATGAGAATGGCGGCGCCGGCGTACACGACAGCGGTGGCGTAGAAGCTGCTGTGCCACGAGAAGTAGTCGAAGATCCAACCGCCGCCCACGAAGCCGAGCAGTGTGCCGATGATGCCGAGCGTCCAGAACAGCGCGTTCACGCCCAGCAGTCGCTCGGCGGGAACCACTTCGGGCAGGAGCGCCGAGCGCGCGGGCGCGAAGACGAGATCGAAGATCGATGTGATGAAGGCGGCGATGTAGAACGCGTAGATGGTGTGCGTGCGATCGTAGAAGAGCGGCACGCACATCACGAGCACCGAGCGAATGACACACGCGCCCACGATCGCGGCGGGCTTGTTCCAGCGATCGATGAACGAGCCGATGAGCGGCGTAAAGATCAGAATCGGAACCTGTGAGAACAGCGTGAGCTTCAACAGCTCGAAGCTCGAGCCCGGCACGAGGAGCCCGAGCATGCCCACCAGCGTGAACTGCTTGAGCCGGTCGGCGAGCAGGGCGAGCAGCTGCACGGACCCGAAGAGGTGTAGCGTTGATTCACGGCGCATAGGTAGACGCGCATCCTAGCCGTGCTCTTCGCGGTTTTGCAAGCCGAGGCGCAGAATGCTGCAACTTATTGTGGTGCGCGCCTCCCGCGAGTGGCGCGAGCGCTGCTAGTCCTGATGCCGCAAGCGTTTGCGTCGATCCACCGGGGCCATGCTTGGCATGTTACTTGCCCCTCGCCGCCTGCCGGGGCGGTCTCCGGGGGCGCTTGAGCTTATCTCACCCTGGCCTGACTGCAGCAAGAGCACGATCCGGTCGGCCGCTCCGGTAGTTATTCTTGCGCTGCATTAAATCGACGTGACGGAAGGAAACGCACCATGGTCGTGCTGAATTACACCGGCGGGGAAGTCAACGCGAAGATCGTCTATTACGGTCCGGGACTCTCCGGCAAGACGACCAATCTCGAGTTCATCCACGATCGTACGCCGGAAGGGTCGCGCGGCAAGATGGTCTCGATGAAGACGCAGACCGACCGCACGCTCTTCTTCGATTTCCTTCCGCTCGAGCTGGGCGAGATCAACGGCTACCGCACACGCTTCCTGCTCTACACGGTGCCCGGACAGGTCTACTACAACGCGACGCGCAAGCTCGTGCTCAAGGGCGTCGACGCCGTCGTGTTCGTGGCGGATTCGTCGCGCTCCAAGCTCGACGAGAATCTCGAGAGCCTGCGCAATCTCGAGCAGAACTTGAACGAGCACGGCATGAGCCTGGATGAGATTCCGTGGGTGGTCCAGTACAACAAGCGCGACACGCCGGACGCCATGGCGGTCGCGGACCTCGACGCGCGTTTGAACCCGCTGCGCGTTCCCGCACACGAAGCGGTGGCGACGCAGGGCAAGGGCGTGTACGAAACCTTCCACGCCATCGCGACCCTGGTGTTCGGCGTGCTGAAGGAACGCCTCGAGCGCGGCGATCTGTCGGGAGATCCGATTGCAGCCG
>DATNGX010000075.1:0-12313 GCA_035605755.1 Candidatus Krumholzibacteriia bacterium | reverse complement strand
AAGCCACCGCTGTTCTCAATGAAACGCTGGCGCGCGAAAACCTGCGCTACCACGTGCGGGCCGCACTTTACGCCTACCACGGGGACAAGACCGAAGCGATCACGATGGCGCATCAAGCCATCGAACAGCGGGAATGGTTCGTGGTCGCGTTTCGAAGCCGCTGGTACGAGCCGCTTCAGAATGATCCGTCGTTCGAAACCCTGCTGAAAAAGTACGCGCCCATCAAGGGCGTCGACTAGACGCTACTCGGGAAGCATCCTCACGATCACGGCGCGCGCCGGATCGAAGATCTGTTTCGCGACCGCCATCATCTGCTCTTTCGTAACCTCTCGTATGAAGCCGGGAATCTGATCGACGACTTCCCAGCCGAATCCAAGCGCTTCGAGGGTTCCATACTCCGCGGCCTGCGCGCCGTTGCGCTGGAGCTCCATCACGTGCGAACCGAGCAGCCACTCTTTCGACAGCTCGATTTCGTCATCGCGGACGGGCTCGCGCGTCACCAGGTCGAGCTCGTGCAGGATGACACGCACCGCTTCGTCCACGCCTTCCGCGCCCGGATTTGCGTAGCCGAAGAAAATCCCACGTTGGAACAGCGGATTGAACGCCGAGCCCGTCATGTAGCCGAGCGAACGCTTGTCGCGCAGCTCGACGAACAACCGACCGCCCAGTCCGGTCAGGACGCCGTTCAACACTTCCAGCGCCTTCGCCTCTTGCGAGAGAAGCCTGGGCGCCGGGAATCCGACGAATGTCACCGCCTGTTTGATGCCCTTGCGGCGCAGCACGTGCTCGCCCGGTGATACCGCGCCGACAGGCGCGGCGGGTCTCGACTCGAGCGCCTTTCCCTGGGAAAGATCTGCCAGCAGACGCTCGGCCACGCTCCGCGCACGTTCCAGTGTCATGTCGCCGACGATGGAGAGGACGACACGGTCGGGCGTGAGCAGGGACGTGTACCATTGTTTGCAGTCGGCTGCGCCCAGCTTCCTGGCTTGAGCCGCGTCGCCGAGGAACGGGTACGCGTAGGGATGCTCGCCGAAAGTGGCGCGGAACAGATGGTCGAGGGTGAACTGCACCGGATTGTCGTGCCGGCGCGAGAGCTCTTCGAGCAGGCGGGTTTTTTCCTGCTCCACGCGCGCGGGATCGAATGTAGGCGCGCGCAGCACGTCACGGAAAATTTCCACAGCCTCTTCGGCGTATTCGGACAGCACACCCATCGCGACACCGCCGGTGTCGAAGCCCGAATAGCTGTCGATACCGCCGCCCAGTCCTTCAATGCGCGCGGCAATTTCTTCGGCGCTGAAGCGCGCGCTCCCCTTGGTGAGGACGCGGTGTGTGAGCATCGCGAGTCCGGACTTGCCTTCCGGCTGGAAGCGTCCGCCCCCGGGAAAGGTCGCCAGCATGGAAACCAGCGGCACATCCGGGCGCTGCTTCAGAAGAACGCGGGCACCGTTTGCGAGGGTAAATTTGGTCACGCCGGATACACCCGCGACAGCGGGTGCGCGTTTCGTCGCGGCCCTGGCCAGATCGTGCATGGCCAGCTTCGACGCTGACGCGACGTCGTGTACACCGCCCTCGGCGCTGAGGACACTCTTGATAATTCTGCTCGCGTCTTCCTCTGAAACGACTGTCGCGTCTGCCTTGGGCGTGTACGCAACCAGCGAAAGATTGTCGGGATGGAAATACTTGCGCGCCACTTCCATCACGCGATCAGCGGTCACACGCTTGATGGCCTCGCGATGGCGATCGGCGAGCTGATAGTCGCCCAGGAGCTGGTAGTAGCCCAGATTCGACGCCTGGCCTTCCATGGTCTCGAGCTCCTTGAACATGGCGCGCTCCACCTGGCGGCGGGCCTTGTCGAGCTCCTCTTCGCCGGCGCGCTCGTGCTTGAAGCGCTCCATTTCGGCGAAAATCGCCTCGCACGCGTTCTCCCATTTTTCGCGCGGCATGGAAGCGGCCACGAGAAAGAACCCGGGCCACTTCTCGGCGAGCATGTCGGCGCTCACCGACGTGACCAGCTGTTTTTCCTCGCGGACTTTTCGATACAGCCGCGAGCTGCGCCCCGAGCTCAACAATTCGGCCAGCATCTGCAGCGCCGGATAGTCCTCGTCGAGCAGGCTCGGAACATGGAAGCCGGCTCCGAGATAGGCGTGCTCCTGCGGCCCTTCGTAGGCCTTGAAGCGGAAGCTCTTCTGCGCCGGCTCGACCGGCGGCTCGTTGATGGTGACCTTGCCGTTTTTCCACACGCCGTACGTCTTCTCGATCTCGGCCAGGGCGCGGTCGGCATCGACGTCACCCACCACCACCAGCACGGCGTTGGAAGGGCGGTAGTAATTGTTGTAGAACTCGACCAGCTGGTCGCGTGTGATCTTCTCGACGATCTCCTGATAGCCCGCGATGGGACGGCGATAGGTGTGCTTCTCGAAGCCGAGCTCCATGGTGCGATAGAACGTGAACGACTCCGGACGGTCGTCGTACATGCGCGCCTCGTCGATGACGACCAGCCGCTCCTTGGTGAACTCGTCGATATCGAACGTCGAGTTCATCATCGCGTCCGACTGCACGTCGAGTGCGGTGGCGAAATTCTCCGAGGGCAGGACCACGTAATACATGGTGTACGAGTAGCTCGTGCCGGCGTTCAGATTGCCGCCGTGGGATTTCACGATGCGTGCAATTTCGCCGACACCGTTTTTCTCGGTGCCCTTGAAGACCATGTGTTCCTGGAAGTGCGCGAGACCGTTCATGACTTCGGTCTCGTGCACCGACCCGACTCCGAACCACACGTTGACGGCCACGATGGGCGCGGCGTGGTCCTCTTTGAGAAGTACTGTCAGGCCGTTGGGAAGCTGTTTCTTGATGATTCCGGTTTCGGTATGTGGTGTGTTCATAGGTGCTCGAATATATGAACGCAACGCACATGCCGACAACTTCTAAAGCGGCCCCGGGGCGGGGGGGGAAAAAGAAAAAGAGGGAGCGTAGAGTTCGACCGTCGTTCGCACCGAGTCCCGGCGGCAGCCCTGCGAGTAGGGTCCTGGTGAGAGCCCTCCCCGATCAGGCTGGCTGCACACGCTCGGATTCGGTCTTCCGCCGCTCTCCGGCACGATTGACGATCGAGCCCGCGTCCGTGGACGGCTCCTCCCTTCCGCCCGCGTCCGGCTCCCTCTTTTCTTTTTCCAGATCGCCGCGTATGACGACGGCGATTCACATCCCCGCACCACCGCAACCGCCACCATCGCCGTTATCTCACGAGACGATCACGAATGGGAGTATGGCAAGCGAAGGGCCAAGACACGACACGCCCGCGCGCGCGCGCACACGACCCATTATCGCTACACAAGATGCGCAGCAAAAAAAGATTCTGGAAGAGGCGTGCGGAGCCCGCCCGATTACGAAGAAAATGTAGACTGTGTAGACGAAACAGCGCCCGATCCGCCCCGACGTTTACATTCCCGCGAGAATGGACGGCACCGGTGCCGCCAGATCGCGGCCTTTTTCTTTCACGTAGGCGACGAAGACTTTCGCGAGGCGGGGATCGAATTGCACGCCCGCGCTCTGCTCGATCCGGCGCAGCGCTTCCTCGATGCTGAGCGCTTTGCGGTAGGGGCGGTCGGTGGTCATGGCATCGAAGCTGTCCGCCACCGTGACGATACGCGCGGTGAGCGGAATATTTTCGCCCGCGAGCCCGTCGGGATAGCCTTTGCCGTCCCAGCTTTCGTGGTGATGACGCACGACGTCGATGGCACCCGTCAGGAATTCCATCTTTTCCACGATCTGCGCGCCCACCACCGGGTGCAGCTTCATCTGCGTCCATTCTTCGGGCGTGAGCGGACCGGGCTTGTTGATGATGTCGTCACGCAGGCCCATCTTGCCGATGTCGTGCAGGAGCGAGCCAAAGAGAATGCGGCGCACGTCGTCCGGCCCCATGTCGAGACATTTGGCCAGCGCCAGCGAATACGACGCCACGCGCTCGGTGTGACCGCGCGTGTACGGATCCTTGGCTTCCAGAATCTGGATCAACGAGCGCAACGTGGCCACATACGTGACCTGCAGCTGTTCCATCAACCGCACGTTCTCCATGCCGATGCCGATGGAGTTGCTCACAAAGGTCATGATGTCGCGGTCGTAATCCGTGTACGGCTCACCCGACAACTTCGGCCCGGTGAATACAAAACCCTTGAGGTCGCCTTTGACGGTGATGGGCGCGGCGCACTCGAAAACCGCCAGGCGCAGATCCGGGAGGAGCTTCGTGAAGCGGTTGTCGCCGCTGCGCGAGATCTGCGCGGGATGGGCTTCCTTCTCGAAGGTTTTGACGAACGCCGATGAGCGGTCGATGGTGAGCCCGTTGAAGCGCTCGGCGGCAAAACCGCGCACGCCGAGCAGATCGAAGCGCGGCTGGTTTTCGCGCGTCACGCCGAAAATGGCGACGCTGGATACGCGCAGCTCTCCCACCAGTGTGAGCGACGCGGTCTTTACCAGCTCGTGGCGCTGCTGCGCTCGATTCAGATCCTGCGACACGGTCAAGAGCGTGCGCATGGAGAGCAGATGGCGCTTGAAAGTCTTGGTGAGCGCGGAGGATTCCTCGCGCTCCTGCTCGATCTCGGATTCGAGCTCGAGGTTGCGGTGGTCGAGCGTGCGCGCGCGCGACGTGCGTCGCAGCGCGGAATCGATGCGCACGTGCAGCTCGCGCAGCGACACCGGTTTCAGGATGTACTGGTCCGCGCCGCCGTCGAGTGCCGCCACGCGCGAGTCGACGTCGTCCTGCGCCGAAAGCACGAGGACGGGCAGGGTTTCGTGGTCGTCACGAATGTTGTCGAGGACATCGATGCCGCTCATGTCGGGCAGATCGAGATCCAGGATGAGCAGGTGCGGCGGCGAGCCGCTCGCGTGTTCCAGCGCCTCGCGGCCCGTGGCCGCGGTGCGCACGCGATAGCCCTGCCGCGCAAGCGACACGGAGACGATCTCGAGCAATTTGGGATCGTCGTCGACGAGCAGAATATCGGCGCCCACAGTTCTCCCCCCGTTACTACACGCTGAAGAGCGCGAATTTCTTTTCCTTGATGTTCTCCCCGGAGCGGATTTCCTCTTCCACCACTTCCACGAAGCAGCGCACGACCTCCGGATCGTAGCGCAGCCCCCAATTCTCCTTGAGCGTGCTGAGCGCTTCTTCGCGGCTGAGCGCGGGGCGCGTCGGACGTTCCTGCAGCATGGCTGCGTAACTCTCCACCACCGAGACGATGCGCGCGCCCAGTGGAATGTCCTGGCCCTGCGTGCCGCGCGGGTAGCCTTCGCCGTTGAAGCGCTCGTGGTGGTGGATCACGACCTGGATCGCATGGTCCGAGAACTTCATGTCGCGCAGCATCAGGGAGCCGTCGCTCGGATGGCGCTTGATGATGTCCCACTCTTCGGGCATGAGCTCGCGCGGACTGCGCACGATGAGATCGCTCACCTTGATCATTCCGATATCGCGCAGCACGGTGCCGTACATGAGATCGCGCATGTGCTCGGCCGGATAGTGCATGCGCTGCGCGACCGTGTATACATAGGTGGAAATCAGATTGGTGTTGCCGCGCGCCAGCGTGTTCTCTTCGATGAGCGACATGAGCGTCTGCACCACGCCGAGCGTGCGCTCGTTTTCTTCCTCGAAGCGGGCCATGCTCTCGTAGGCGACCGCGGCCTGATTGATGAGAATCTTGAGAAATTCGATGGCGCCGGAATCGAGCTCGCTGCGGATGGGGCGTCCGAGCAGAAGAATTCCGCGCACGTCGCCGCGCACGATGAAGGGCGCTACATACGCGCAACCCAGGGCCAGGAGCGGTGCTTTCACGTCGTCGCCGAAAGGCGATTTCTCGACCGCCTGCACTTCGACAGTGCTTCCCCACCTGTCGAGTCTGAGCTGCGAGCCGGAGAGTGCGAAGCCGCGCATCTCTCCCGCCTCGATGCCTTTCATCGCGACGGGCACGAAGTAGCTGCGGTTCTGCTCCAGGAAGACCGCGCTCTCCACGCCGACTTGCGCGATGGTGGTGAGCAGGAATGCGTCGAGCAACGCTTTGCGCTCGCGCAGGCGACAAAAATCGGCGTTGATGGAAAAGAGCGTGTTGTACTGGACGATGCGCTTTTGCAGTTCGCGCGGATCCGCAACCGTGCTGTCCACTGCCGTTCCGGTTTGCGCAGGCTCGCCCCTGGGCGCGGGCTTCGATGAAGGTGAAGGCGCCGACGCGCGCATCGCTTCCTGGACGCGTGAGCTGGGCCCGGCGTGGGAAGCGGGGTGGACTTCGGGCCGGGGCGCCGGACGCGGTGCTTCTTCGGGACGCCCGGGCGCGGCGGATGCCGGTCGCACGTCCTCGCGCTTTTCGTCTTTCCTGGCCTGGGGTTTCTCTACGCGCGGCTCGTCGTCGTCGTCGGACTCCGATGCGCTCGCATCTTCTTCGTCCGCCGGTCCGTCACCGAGTTTCAGAATGTCATCGAGTGCGTCGCTCGAGAGGAGCGCTTCGTCGCCTTCGAGCTCGGGGGCGATGGTCGCCTTGAACGCGAGCACCTTGGCATTGACGGCGGGAATCGCGTCGGCAAGCGTGTCGGCGACGACGATGCGCGGCGCGTCCTCCTTCTTGAGGAACTTGAGCACCGTGCGGGTCGCGCCCACCAGTCCGATGGCGATGCGGCCGCGCGACGCTTCTTCACGGATGATGCGTGCGCATCCTCCGCCCAGTGATTCGAGCTCGGAAACCTCAAACAGAACGCGGGCGAGTCCGCGCCGATTGCACTCGGCGAAGATGCGTTCCAGTACGGCCTTCTCGTGAAAGCCGAGAGTCCCTGTGATCTTGAAAACCGTGACGCCCGAATCGGGCGATGAAAGTTTCTCGATCCTTGTCTTCGGTGGCATGGGGGACTCCCGGCGAAAAATGCGGACGCCACGTCATCGTGGCGCCGCGGGTGCACAAAGGGGTCCGGTCGTTTACACGACCTCTTGCGCCAGCCACTTGTCGAGGACGCTCTTGAGGAACCTCCACTCGCTGCCTACCTTCTTCGCCGGGATCTTGCGTTCCTTGGCGAGGCGGCACACGGTCTTCACGTGCATCTTGAGATATTCGGCCGCTTCGACTGACGTCATGACGACGTCCTGGTCTTCCGCACCGCCGATCACGATGCTCGAGTAGTCGGTGTCTCTCCACTTGCTCATCTTGCCCCATCCTTCTGGTTGGTGAAGGGTTACTCGCCTGAGAACCCACCCTGATTCATGGCCTGTAAAGCACGATGCGTACCAACGACATCCCATCGAAAAATCAACGGGTTAGCGCTTCCGATCGGGTGCTTGAGCCCAACGCGTCGGGCATTCTGCACCGTTCGGGGCCGTTAATCGCAACTCCAGGCCCGTGACGAACGCAACAAGTCAGCGCGCGGCGCTGAGATAGCTCGACAGATTCGACGTGACCTGGGTGGCCGAAAGCGGCTTCGAGAGATAGCCGGCCGCGCCCAGCTTCTCCACCAGGAGATCCGCGGTCTTGCCCGACTGCGACGTCGTCACCAGCACGGGAATTTCCTGCCCGGCTTCGCGCAGACGATCGACGATCTTCTTGGCCGCCATGGTCGGGATACGAAATTCGCTGATGATGACGCGCGGCGCGTGCCGTCCGATCATTGCCAGCGCTTCCTCCACGTCGTTCGCAAATGCAGCACGAATACGCTGCCGGCTCAGAATGTCGTTGAGCGTCGTGCGCGTGGTTTCGCTCTGCTCGATAACAAGTACTTCGACAGCACCCTCGTTTTCGGCCGGTGCCGACGCTCCACGCGGCGCTGCCGCACCCGGCGACACGCGCAAAGGCGGTGCTTCGCGCGTCTGCACCGGATGAACCGGGAGTGCCTCCACGTTCATGGTTCCCGTGATGGAGAGATATGTCCGCAGAATGTCGCCGGCATCGAGAAGCGGGATGCGACGTCCCTCGACGCGCACCACGTCGTGCGGAATTCCCTTCCACACCGGAATCGAATCCCCGAGCGCGACGCCGTTTTTCTGCGCGCCCTCTCCGGGCACGTAGAAGGCCACCGCTTTTTCCAGGAGGCCGAGCACCACGATGTGCGAACCACCCGTGGGCGCTTCCGGAAAAATGGCATCGAGGGAAAGCAGCGGAACGCGACGCGTGTCCAGCGCCACGTATTCGCCGTAGGAATCTTCGCGACGCGTGTCGGTCTGAACCGGGAAGACCTCGACAACCTGGACGCCGCGGGCCGCCATCGAGGTTCCGTTCTTTTCCCACACCCACAGCGCTTCGGCCAGCGTGGTGGTGGGCAGCGTGAACTCGAAGCGCGCCTGCCGTCCGCCATTGGGCTCGACGGCGAGTGTGCCGTGATGTTCGCGCAGCGTGCGCACCACGTGGCGCAGTCCCGGATAGAAGGCGACCTGGTCGTCGTGATCGAGCTTGGAATCGGAGAGGAAATTCTCGCCGTTGTCGCGCAGCCGCCAGTGCAGCGCGCCGTGGCGCACCGAGCAATCGATATCGATCTCGAGCGCGGGCTCGTCGCAGCGCTCGAACACATCGGCCACCATGGCGTGCAGAATCCAGTACGCGGCCGGCAGCAGTGCCGGCTCGACTTCCGCGTCGTCGGCGCGCAGCCGCACCTGGAGCCTGCGCCCGGTGCCGCGCACAAGCTCGCGCGAAAAATCGTGGAGAGCGGTCTCGAGCGGTGCCACGTCACACTTGGGCGTGACGACCGTCTCTTCAACGGTGGCGACGATGCGATCCATTGCCTGCGCATAGAACTCGATCGTGCCCAGTCCGCGGCGCAGATCTTCAATAGTAATGGTGTCGGCGGTGCGCGACTGCCACGGGTCCGATGTCACCGCAGACAGCACGCGTTCGCACGCCGCGGCGAGCTCCGCCGCCACGCGACCCAGCCGTTCCGGATCGACGGTGCCTTCGGCGCGCGACGGACGAACCGGCTCCGCCGTTTCGTATTCCTGCTGCAGCACGTTGACTTCTTCGATCATCGCGAGCACGCCCTCGGCCGGAATCGAATTGCGGCCGGCCTCTGCACCCGCCATCTCGTGGCAGGACGCGAGCAGCTCCTGTTTCTCGATCAGCTCGAAGACAAGTTGTGCGATGCGGTCGTCCCACGGCAGACGCCGCGAGCCGTGAATCGTGAGCAGGTGGTGGAAGGACTCGAGCAGGCGCGCCCAGTCGTCGAGCCCGCAGATGCTCATGGTGCCCGCGAGCATGCGCACGCCCACTTTGCAGCGCTCGAGAACGGCTTCGGGTGCGGGATGTCCCGCCGTGCATGCCAGGAGCTCACACAGTGTCTCGCACTGCGCGCGAACCTGGCGGGCAAACAGGGTGCGGCTGTCGAGGGACACCGGGATTCGTTCTCCTAGACCGTCTGGACGCAGTCGATGGCGCCCAGGGCGTACAGATCCACCGCGTCGGCGTCGGGATCGAGCGTCGCGGTCGTCGATGAGGCCGGCTCCAGCTCAACCACTGCCGGCCGGGGGGCCGGCGCCGCTTTGGGCGCGGCGGACGGCCGCTCCACGCGCACCGTCGGACGCGGTCCGGTGAGGAACCCATCGTTGTCCGGGCCCGCCGGCTTTTTGGGAGCGGAATCCGGCGCGGCCGAAGTTTCTTCTGACTGTTCTTCGGAGAGATCCCAGCGGCGGTCCTGCTGACCGTCGACCACAAAGCGGTCGTCGGTTGCCGCGGCGCCATCGGCGGGCGGATCGGCGAAAAAGCGACGCTCTTTTTCGAACCCGGGGATGTCTGCAAAATTGATGTCGTCGTTGCGGTCACCGCTGAACATGGTCGAGCTCGTCGAAGGCGCGAGATCCACATCGCCGTTCCGCGCACCCAGCGCTGCCGGAGCCACGTCGAGATCGACGGGATTCGCCGCGGTTTGCGGCGCGGCCGCAGGTTGCGCCGCCGGCTTCACACCGATGGCACGCTCGAGCGAACGCACATGTTCGTTCATGGCCACCGCACGCTCGCCCCACAGGCGCGCACGGTTGGAAACATTGGCCGCGGCCGCGGGCACATCGGAACGCGCGCCCGGCGCCGCGCTGCCGGAGATGAGCTCCTTGATCGCGGGCGTGGTGTCGCTCCAATGACGTGCCACGGTATTGAAGCGTGTCGCCAGCGTTTTGAGCTCGTCGGCCACTTTGATGGTGTCTGCAGCCGGGCCACCGCTTGCCTGCATGGCGGACGCGATGGCGATGCGTTTGGTCTCTTCGCCCAGCGCCACCAGCGCCGTGGCCAGATCATCGATTCGTTTGCCGAGGGCAGAAGTATTGCCCGCGGGCTGTGCCGCGCCGGTTTCAAGGCCCTGCAACGCGGCGGCGGCCTCTTCCACTTCGCGCGCACCCGAGCCGCATGCAGCGATATCGCGGCGCAGCGCTTCCACCGTGCTGCCGACGAGGTTGCGCAGCTCTTCCAGAGCGCCCGCCGACGCATCGGTGGCCGGCAGCGTGGTGATGCCCGCAAAGCAGCGACGAATCGCGTGCTCGATCTGTTTCATTTCCGGAATGGTGAGCGTCATCTCGCGCGGGAAGTCGTCGCGACCGGAATCAATGGCGGAAACCAGCGTGGCGGAATCCGCCGCGATCACGGCGCGGTCAACGCCGGATTGCGTCGCCGGCGGCATGTGCCTCGCGACACGCTCGGTGTTTCCGCGCTCGTGCGCGCTCACGCGGTGTTTCACACCCATGAGGAATTCGCGCAGCTCGGGATGTGACTTCAGGCGATCAACCAGGTCGGCGTCTTCCAGGTCTTCAATGCTCTTGATGGACTTGAGCAGCTGTTTGTACTCGACGCCCGAATCGACATACGCCTTGTAGCGGCGCACCGCGCCGGCCACGAGCACATAGGAGCCGAAGGCAAGGAGCGAGGTGATGAGCAGCAGCGGCGCCATCTCTTCGAGGAATGCGCCGAGGTGGAACGTCCATGTCATCGGCGAAAGTCCGCCGAACTGGATCCAGTGCCACGTAATTCCAAACGTTCCCGTGATGAAGTAACTCACGCCGAGCGCGGTGACGACCAGCAGCAGGGCGACGAGAAAGCCGACCTTCCACGGAGAAGTGAGCTTGGGCTTCTTGCGATCCACGATGTGCTCCTTGAGTTTGACCGGCGCACGTCCTGATCGAACGAGAGCGAAGTGCGCGGAACGCCGTCACGCAAGGAACATGCCGGGCGGGCGGCACGAAGTGCCACGCGGGCTGCGCGTGCAAATCAACAGGAGGGAAGTAAATAGAGAGCCGGAAGAGCGCCGTGGAAGGGCCGCCGCGCGTGCAGATTGCACGCTATCAACGTCCCTTGCGTTGCTTTTTCAGGAAGTCCTGGGAACGGTCGTTCTTGCCTATTTGGCGGTCTTGAGCAGCGGCTTGTACAACGCGACTTTGCGGTCTTTGAACAGATCGTTGTTGGGTGTCACGGTTTTGTCGAGCGCCTCGTTGATGTCGACCTCGACCACCTTGAGCGACTCGCTGCGCTCGCTCGCCTGCGCCAGCACTTCGCCTTTCGGAGTGACGATCTGGCTCTTGCCCGTGAACGTGAGCGAGATGTTGCCGCGCTTCTCCAGACCGATGCGGTTCGCCGTCACCGAGAACACCTTGTTCTCGAGCGAACGCGTGCGCATGGCGTCCTGGCACCACGGCAGAACGAGATTGGACGGATGGCAGATCACCTGCGCGCCTTCGAGCGCGAGAATGCGTGTGACTTCGGGGAAGAACCAGTCGAAGCAGACCATCATGCCGATCTTCGCCCCTTCGACGGGATACGCCTTGAACGTTCCCATACCCGGCTGGAAGAACAGCTTTTCGCGATCGAACAGATGCGCCTTCTGGTAGACCTCGACCTTGCCCGCCGACGTGATCAGAACCGACGAGTTGAAGTACTTGCGGTTTTTCGCCTCGGCCATCCCGAATACCAGGTTGAGCCGCTGCGCCACCGCCACTTTCTTGAGCTCGGTGACCGTGAAACCGGTCGTGGCCGACTCTGCCAGATCATGGACTTCTTCCATGTTGCGGAAGAGATAGCCGGTGTTGAAGAGCTCGGGGAGGACAACGGTGGCGTCGGAAAGGCCGACCAGCATCGACTTGGCGGCGCGGACGTTCTCTTTGACGCGGCCGAACTGAGGCCGCAGCTGAAGAAAACCAATCTTCACACAATACCCCCTAGTACGATCGCGGGCACCTGCCCGGAGGCGGTTGCCATGAGTGCGATCGATGCGCGCATCCGGCTCAAATTACGAAATTTAGGGGCGCGATGCCGGCCGCGCATGGGCCAATTATACGCCAAATTCCGGATGGACCGAAGCGGAATCCCGGCTGCCCTGGGGGTTCCCC
>DATNGX010000074.1:0-9168 GCA_035605755.1 Candidatus Krumholzibacteriia bacterium | reverse complement strand
GCGGAATTCCTCGCGGTGGATGCCAGGTAAGGCGCTCCGAATCTGCTACAATTGATGAGCAGGGAAGCCTTCGCCAATGCGTCATTCCATCTTTTGCATTCACATCTTTGCCGGCCTCGTCCTGGCCACGTCCGTGGCCCGGGCCGGGTTTCAATTCGAGACTCCGGTCCCGACGGTGGGATCCGGCGCGCGCGCAGTGGCTCCGGCTCCAACCGTCGAAAGCCGCGTCGCGGCGCCGCTTTTCGCTCCTCCTCTCCAGACCAGCATCGAGTCGTTCGCCTTCGATGACAATGCGACCTTCAACGAGGGGAATGTTTTCTCTCCCGTTGACGCGACGTGCGCAGTCGGACCCGAGCACGTGATGAGCGCGGGCAACGCCGTCATCGAATGGCGA
The DNA here is from genome assembly GCA_035605755.1 of Candidatus Krumholzibacteriia bacterium. Taxonomy (GTDB): domain Bacteria; phylum Krumholzibacteriota; class Krumholzibacteriia; order WVZY01; family JAKEHA01; genus JAKEHA01. Next base: position 8,774 of record DATNGX010000074.1, on the reverse strand, counting down.
ACCCGGGATTTTCTCGGCAGCGCTCCGCAGGTCCGTGAGTCGCTCCGCGACTTTTTCTCGCCCATTCCAATGCCCGCGCCCCTGCCCGGTGTCGGCACATCGCTGGGAACGTACGGGTTCAACCCGCGCATCCTGTACGATCAGTACGCGGGCCGTTTCGTTGTTGTCATGCTCGAGATATGGGACATGTCGGCGGGCAAACCGTCCAACCAGTCGCGTATCCTGCTCGCGATCTCGAAAACGTCGGACCCGAACGACGGCTTCTGGTACCACTCGATCAACTCGAAGATCAACATTTCGGCAAGCGACAGCTTCGTGGATTTTCCGGGCGTCGCCGTGGATGACAAAGCGGTCTACATCACGGGGAACATGTTTGCATTCGCCGGCTATTCGTACAAAGGCGTCCGCCTGTGGATCGTGGGAAAGGCATCCGCGTACGCAGACGACGATCCCGCCATTTTCGTCCAGGTGCGAAATCCCTACGCGAGCGCAGGCTTCGTTACCACCACGGTTCCCACGCACATGTTTGGTCCGCCGCAAACCGGAAGCGGTGGTCGTCCGATGGGTACATTTCTGCTCGCGTACTCAGGCATCACCGACGGGACGGATGAGTATCTGCAAATCGTCGAGGTGACAGACCCGCTCGCCACCGCGGGCGGACCGTACTTCACGGTGCAGCAGCTCGACGTGGGTGACATCGACAACCCGTCGCTCATCCTTCCCGACGCCGCGCAGCAGGGAACTGCATTTCCGATCGAGACCAACGATCGTCGCATGCTGAGCGCGGTATGGCGCAACAACAAGCTCTACTGTACCGCCAACGTTCGTGGAGTGGCGCTCACACCCGACGCCAACCAGTGCCAGGCGCGCTGGTGGAAACTCAATACCACCACGACGACGGCGCTTGCGCAGGACGATGCCGGAAATATCACGGGCGAAGACATCGCCGTGGGGACACACACGTACTATCCGTCCGTGATGGTGGATGTGGACGGCAACATGGCGATCAACTTTACCGCTTCGGGGACGTCGCTGTATGCGAGCGCATACTACACAACGCGTCTCGCCGGTGATCCGGCCGGATCGACGAGTCTTCCCAAAGCGCTGGCGACCGGCCTCGATTACTACCGGCGCTACTTCGGCGGCACCAGCAACCGCTGGGGCAACTACAGCGGAATCGCCCTCGCGCCGGATCAGACTGATTTCTGGATTTACGGTCAGTACGCGGGTGCGCGCGGCAATGGCCCGACCGGTGATGACGGCCGTTGGAAAACCCGTCTCGGCCATTTCCGTGTGAAGACGGTGAGCGCGGTGACGCCGGCGCCTGCCCAAAGCGTCCTCCTCCAAAACGTACCCAATCCATTCAATCCTTCGACTGCGATTCGCTTTACGCTTGCCAAAAGCGGCCGGGCGCAAGTTTCCGTCTACGATCTGGCGGGCCGTCACATTCGCACGTTGTTGGATGCTCAGCGCGCGAAAGGCAGCCAGGAGGTTGTCTGGGATGGTCGCGATGAACGCGGTGTTCCGGTAGCATCGGGCATCTACCTATACCGGCTGCGCGCTTCGGAGCTCGATCAATCGCGCAAGATGGTGCTACTGAAGTAGCGCTACCCCCTTGCAGGAAACTCGCGCTTGGGGGACACTCTGCGAGTCAGATCCTTACCTGTCTCTCTTTTCTCCAGCAGTTCACCATAGACCGGAGGTTTTCGCGCCATGCGTTTGCGATACCTTGGTTCCCTTGCATTGGTCTCTGCGATCGTCATGTCGTCATCGCTCGCGATGGCGAAGACATACACGGCAGAGCCCACGCTTCCTTCCATCGGCAGCCCCACCAGCCCCACGTCGATGTTCGTCGGCGATCTGGGTCCTTTGAGCAATGTGTTCAAGAACGGACCCGATCTGACACCGGGTCTCGGAGCGGCGGCCGAGGGTATGCGCTTTGCCGATAACCCGGGCCTCAACAACGGCTTCCTCTTCATTCCGCCCGATCCCTCTTGCGCCGCCGGCTTTGCCCACATTCTCGACGCGGGCAATAACTATGTGGAGTGGCGTTTGAAAAACGCGCTCATCGATACCCCGCAATCGCGCATCAGCATGGACGCGCTGTTTGCCGGTACGCCCGGGATGCTTGCGCCGACCGTGCCGACGAATCTTTTCGACACGCGTTGCACGTATGACAAGTATTCGGGACGTTTCTTCGTGGTGAGCTTCCAGCGCGTCACGAGCCCGGCGCTCGATTCGCGCATCCTGGTCGCGATCTCGAAGACCTCGGATCCCAACGGCGGATGGTATCGTTACTCCATCAACTCGCTGTTGGTCCTTGGCGGCGTGCCGCGCTGGGCCGACTACCCCTGTCTCGGCTTCGACGATGATGCGCTTTACATCACCGCCAACATGTTCAACGCAGCCGGCACCAACAACGCGGGTCCACGCCTGTGGATCATCGACAAGGCGACCGTGCTGACCGGACCGGATGCGGCCATCGTGCCGCCGGTGTACGACTTCATGACGCTTTCGGGCGCCGCCCCCGGAACACTCCCGGCCACCGGTACGACCACCATGCCCACTTCCATGTGGGGACCGGAACCTGCCGGCGTCGGCACGTTCCTCGTGCAGACGGGTTGGAGCGACGGCGTCAATGAATTCGTCGCGGTCATCCGCGTCGACACGCCGCTCGCCCCGACGTGGAACTTCCAGCTCCTGGGCGTGGGTGACATCGCCAGCGCCAGTGCCGTGCCCAACGCCTCCCAGCTCGGCTCCACGCGAACCATCGCAACCGTCGCGGGACGCTGCATGGGTGCTGTGTGGCGCAACAACAACCTGTACGCGGTTCACACCCTCCGTCCGGTTGCTGGCGTCGATGGAACGCAGGCAACGGCCCACTGGTACCGGCTCGGCACCTCCGCTCTCGCCGCGCTGACCGTGGCAGATCAGGGCAATGTCGGCGGTGAAGATATCGCGGTCGGCACACACACCTACGTACCCAACATCCACGTCGACAAGTGCGACAACATGGCCGTCGGGTTCTCCGCATCGGGCCCCGGCGTCTATGCCGGCGCATACTACGCGACGCGCGCGCTGGCCGACCCGGCCGGCACGATCGGTAACAGCGTCCTCCTGGCGGCCGGTCTCGACTTCTACGTGCGTACGTTCTCCAGCAGTCTGACGGCGGCGAGCCGTTGGGGTGACTTCAGCGGCCTGTCGCTGTGCCCGGTGGATGAATCGAATTTCTGGGTCTACAACGAATACGCCGGTACTCGTGGCACTCCGACCACCGTCAGCGGTGTCACCGAAGATGGTCAGTGGTTCTCGAAAGTCGGCACGTTCTCGAACTGCCAGGTGGTGGCAGTGGCGATTTCGTCGTTTGACGCTTCGGCCAAGAACGGCACTGTGACGCTGCACGGCGAATTCCGCTCGAACCTGCCGGTTGAAGTTGTGAATGTCTATCGCGCCAACGGCAACGGTGGATTCACAATGATCGACGCCGTGAGCGCGACGGGAAGTTCGTTCACGTACACGGATCGCGTGGCGGCAGGCAACTATCGCTACCAGATCGGCGTCGTGGACAAGGATGGCGAATACATGTCGCCGATCCAGGGCGTGAGTGTAAAGGCATTGGCTGCTGCACTCGCGCAGAACTCACCCAATCCCTTCAACCCGCAGACAACGATCCGTTACACCATGCCCACGGCGGGCAATGTGACGATCAACATCTACGACGCGAGCGGCCATCTCGTGCGCTCGCTTGTCAACGGTGTGAAGGAAGCCGGTGCTCACAACGTGACCTGGAACGGTGTGGACAACAACAACTCGCCCGTCAGCTCAGGCATTTATTTCTATCGCCTGACGTCGGGCAAATTCAGCGAGACGAAAAAGATGACGCTGCTCAAGTAGCGGCGCCGTTTTTTGAATCTGCGCACCAAGGGGCGCCCGGTTCGCCGGGCGTCCCTTTTTTTTGCAATCAGGGTTTGGATACGGCGCTGGCCGCCTGCGGCAGCGTCTCGTGAGTAACGGCGGCTCGAGGAGCGCGCCGTTTTTCTTTGGAGAGGTACGAATAGAAGGCCGGCACCACGTAGAGGGTGAGTGCGGTCGCGAAGATCATTCCGCCCACCACCGCGATACCCATCGACACGCGGCTGCCGGAGCCGGCGCCGAGGCCGAGAGCGACGGGTAGAATTCCCAGAATTGTCGCCGCACTGGTCATCAGAATGGGGCGCAGGCGCGCTTCGGCAGCACCGCGAATTGCCTCGGATACCGACAGCCCCGCGCTCTTTCTCTGATTGGCGAACTCGACGATCAGAATACCGTTCTTGGTCACGAGCCCGATCAGCATGATCATGCCGATCTGGCTGAAGATGTTGACGGTCTGGTTGAAATACCACAGCGAGATCAGCGCGCCGCCGAGTGCCAGCGGCACGGTGAGCATGATGACAAGCGGATCGCGGAAGCTCTCGAACTGTCCCGCCAGCACCAGGTACGTCAGCACGAGCGCAAGCACGAACACGAACACCAGGCTCGAAGAGCTGTCGGCGAAATCGCGCGACGCACCCGCCAGCGAAGTATGAAACGACGGATCGAGCAGCTTCTCCGCGATGCGGTCCATCTCCTTGATGCCGTCGCCGAGGGTGTAACCGTCCGAGAGTCCGGCCGAAACGGTGGCCGCGACGAAGCGGTCAAAACGATACAGCTGCGGCGGGCTGGAACGTTCTGACGAGTGCACCACGTTGTCGAGCGGGATCAGCTTGTCGTCCCGGTTGCGCACGTAGATCGACGCGAGATCGAGCGGCGCATCGCGGCTGCCGCGATCGAGCTGTCCGATCACCTGATACTGCTTCCCGTCCATGATGAAGTAGCCGTAGCGCTGTCCGGCCAGCGAAAGCTGCAGGGTCTGCGCGATATCGGCCATCGAGACACCCAGCGTGCGCGCACGTTCGCGGTCGATCTCGATGGTGAGCTCGGGTTTGTTGAACTTGAGGTTCACGTCGACGGCGCTGAACACGGGACTCTTCTGCGCCTCTTCCTGGAACTGCGGCAGAACGCCGGAGAGCTTGTCGAGATTGGGTGCTTCGATCACGAACTGCACGGGCAGCCCGAAGCGCGACGAGCCGCCACCCACGCTGATGGTCTGCTCCTGGGTGACGAAGGTTCTGGCCTCGTTCATGCCGCGCACCGCCTTGGAGAGCTGGTCCGCGATCTGCTGTTGCGTGCGCTTGCGCTCCTCGCGGGGCACCAGCGTGATGGTGCAGTTGCCGGCGTTGGCGCTGCCCGCGAAACCCGCCGTATTGGCGAGCACACCGTCGGCTTCGGGGACGGTGTTGCGGACGAGGTCGATGATCCTGTCCATGTACCGGTCCATGCGCTCGAACGACGTCCCCTCGGCCCCGGTCGACGTCATGCGAATGCGCCCGCGGTCCTCGACCGGAGCGAGCTCGCGCGGCAGGTGGTGGAGCAGCAGCGACGCCACGGCGATCGTCGCCACGATGACGGGAATGGCGAGCATGCGCCGGCGCAGGAACCTGTCGAGCGAACGGCGATACGCTTCGGTGAGGCGCACAAAGAACGGTTCGGTCTTGCGGTAGAACACACTGTGGTGCGCGTGCGGTTTCAGCATGCGCGCGCTCAGCATCGCCGTCAACGTGAGCGCGACGAACGCCGAGATCGCCACCGAGCCGCCCACCACGATGCCGAATTCCTTGAACAGACGGCCGGTGAGCCCCTGCAGAAAGATGATGGGCATGAACACCGCGATCAGCGCCACCGTCGTGGAAATGATGGCGAAGAACACCTCGCGCGAACCGGCGTGTCCGGCTGCGACCGGGTCCATGCCGTCCTCGATTTTCGAATACACGTTCTCGAGCATGACGATGGCATCGTCCACCACCAGCCCGATGGCGAGCACGACGCCGAGGAGCGTCAGCACGTTGATCGAGAAGCCGCACAGATACATGATGAAAAACACGCCCACCAGCGAAATGGGCACCGCCAGAACGGGGATCAGCGTCGTGCGCCAGTCGCGCAGAAAGAAAAAGATGATCGCGATCACGAGCAGGAAAGCCATCAGGATGGTTTCGCGCACCTCGACGATCGACTTGCGGATGTAGCTCGACGTATCCCATGCGATCCCCAGCTTCACGTCTTTGGGGAGATCTTCGCGAATAGTGGCGACCCGCTTGTTGAATTCATCCGAGATGTCGATGAAGTTGGAGCCCGGCTGCGGAAAAAGGCCGAGTGCGACGCGGGGACCCACCAGGCTCTTCGAGATGGAACGGTCATTCTCGGGACCGAGCATGGCGCTGCCGACGTCGCTGAAGCGCAGGATGTGACCGTTCTCTTCGCGCAGAATCATGTCGTTGAACTGCTGCGGCGTCTCCAGGCGGCTCTTGGTACGCACGGTGAGCTCGACGTCGTTGCCTTCGATACGGCCGGAGGGCAGCTCGACATTCTCGGTGTTGAGCGCGTCGCGGATGTCGAGCGGGGTGACGCGGTAGGCAGCGAGCTTCTGCGGGTCCATCCACAGCCGCATCGAATAACGCTTCTCGCCGAAAATCTGCACCTGCGCCACGCCGCCGATGGTCTGCAGGCGTTCCTTCAGCACCTTGTCGGCGATGTCTGTGAGCTCCATCAGATTGCGCGTGGCACTGCTTATGTAGAGCACGATGATGGGGAAAGAGTTGGCGTCGGCCTTGGCCACCACGGGCGGGTCGGCGTCGGGCGGCAGGAGGCGAAGCGCTCCGGCCACTTTGTCACGCACGTCGTTGGCGGCCGTCTCCAGGTCGACGTCGAGATTGAACTCGACAGTAATCTGACTCTGACCGTCGCGGCTCACCGACGAAAGCGTGCGAATGCCGGGCACGCCGCTGATGGCCTCTTCCAGCCGCTGCGTGATCTGCGAGTCGATCACGTCGGCGTTGGTGCCGGCGTAGTTGGTGTTGACGGTAATGACGGCGGGGTCGACGTTGGGATACTCGCGCACGCCGAGAAACGTGAACCCGATGATGCCGAACACCACGATCGCGATCGAAATCACGATCGTCAGGATCGGACGCTCTATGCATGTGGAAGAAAGACTCACGGCGTCACTCCGTCGTAATGGTGACGGGAGCGCCGGGCTTGAGCTGGAGGATTCCGGATGTGATCAGCGTGTCGCCGGGTGCCAGGCCCTTCGTGATCTCGACACGGTCCTCGGTGCGCAGTCCCGTGCTCACGGATACCGCGTCGGCCTTGCCGCCTTTGTACAGGAACACACGCTGGCCGCGCAACTCGGGCACCAGCGCGTACGACGGCACCGTGACGGCCGTGCGCTGGGGCATGAGCACCTGGACCTCGGCGAATGCTCCCGGCACCAGCGCGCCGTCCGTGTTGGGGCTGGTCGCGCGCACGCCCAGCGAACGCGTTCCCGGATCGATGATCGACTCGAGCGCGTAGACGGTGGCATCGAACACGCGCGTGGAGCCTTCCACCGTGAAGTGCACGATGTCGTCCTTTTTGACGTTGCTGGCGTAGCGCTCGGGAACCGTGAAATCGATTTTGACCGGGTGATCGTCGAGCAGCGTGGTGATCAGATCGGTCGAGGTGATGAACTCGCCCTCGCTCACGTTGCGCAATCCGACCACGCCATCGAAGGGCGCGCGGATGCTTGTCTTGTTGATCTGCACGGAGATCAGATCGAACTGCGCCTGGGCCACGCCTAAATTGTTGGCGGCGGTGTCGTACTCGCGCTGGCTGCTGACCTTTTGCGAATAGAGATCGCTCTGGCGCTCATTTTCCTTCTTCGCGATGGCGAGCTCGGATTGCGCGCGCGCGAGCTGCGCCGCCAGCTCGCGATCGTCGATCTTTACCAGCAAGTCGCCCTTCCTGACGCGCCCACCCTCCTTGAAACGGATTTCGCGCACGCGGCCGGAGACCTCCGTGCGCACATCGATGCGCTCATTGGGCAGAATGGTTCCGACCGAGCTGATTTTGTCGGCGAGCGGTTCGCTCTTGAGCACGGAGACCTGCACCGACGTGGGACCGCCCCGGCCGGCAGCCGCACCCGCGGCCCGGGTGGCGGCGGCGGGCTTCTTCTCGTCAATTGCCACCTTGCCGGCCACCAGGAGCGCCAGCGCGCCGACTATGAACATCCAGACGGGGATTTTTTTCACAACACGACCGCGCAGTTGAAGCATCAGCCGATCTCGAGCATGCGATCGAGCGCGCGCTTGGCGCGCACACGGATGTCCTCGGGAACTTCGATGACGTAACGATTGTGCTGGAGCGCAGCGAGCGTGTCCTCCAGCGTGATTTCATTCATATGGGGGCAGCGGATGCTGCACAGGCGCACGGTTTCCTTGTCCGGATTCTCCGCGATGATGTTGTCGCCCATGCTGCACTCGGTAAGAAGCAGATAACGGGGGGCGTTCGACTTTTTCACATAATCGATCATGCGCGTCGTGCTGCCGGAGAAATCCGACGCCGCGACCACTTCCGCGCTGCACTCGGGATGGGCGAGCACGACGACATCGGGGAATTGTTTGCGCACCATCTTGATATCCTCAACGGTGAACTTCTCATGGACTTCACATCGGCCCCGCCAGCCTACCAGCGCGTAATGCATGTTTTCCGGCGCGCTATCGCGCGCTGCCATCGGCCGCGGGGTCTTGGTCGGAAAGATTACCTGGCGGCCGGTCTCGCGCGCCACGTTCTGCGCGAGATACTCGTCGGGCAGAAAGATGATGGCGTCGGAGCCGAGCGCTTCCACCACGCGCGACGCGTTGCTCGACGTGCAGCACACGTCG
>DATNGX010000073.1:0-2734 GCA_035605755.1 Candidatus Krumholzibacteriia bacterium | reverse complement strand
TTCTCGTCGTTTCCCTTCGTCGTGGGACACGAGAACGTCGGCACGGTGATGGAGATCGGATCGCACGTGACACGGGTCGCCGTGGGCGATCGTGTGGTGGCCAATCCCCTCTTGTCGTGCCGCGTGCGCGGCATCGATCCTCCCTGTGTGCACTGCGCCGCCGATGCGCCGTCGCGCTGCGAACGCTTCACCGACGGAGCGCTCGAGCCGGGAATGATCCTCGGAACCACCAAAGGTCTGGGCGGAAGCTGGGGCGAGCAGTACGTCGCGCACGAGGATCAGCTTCTGGCGCTGGACCCTGCGCTTTCCGACAAGCTCGCCGTGTTGATCGAGCCGCTGGCGTGCAATGTGGCGCCGGTGCTCGCGCATCCCCTTGCGGATGGATCGCGCGTGCTCGTGATCGGCGCGGGTTCCATGGGGCTGCTCACCGTGGCGGCACTCAAGTCATTGGCCAACGTCGATGTCACCGTGCTGGCGCGCCACAAGTTCCAGGCCGGGCACGCCGAGAACCTGGGAGCGAATCGCATCGTGATGACGCGCGACGGTGACTACTTCGCGGAGCTTGCGCGCATCACCGGCAGCCGGTTGCTGAAGCCCATCCTGGGACCCCGTATCAACGTGGGCGGATTCGACGCGTCGTTCGTGTGTGTGGGCAATGATGTCGCCGTGAGCGACGGACTGCGCTTCACGCGCTCGGGTGGAATGGTGGTGATGCTCGGCAACGTGGCCACGCTCGGCAAGGTGGACTGGACACCGATGTGGCTCAAAGAGCTCACCGTGCACGGGAGTTTGTGCTACCACGGCCACGGCGCGGGTGCGCACAGTGACTTCGCCGCCGCGGCGAAAATGGTCGCAGGACCCATGGGCCCGCGCCTCGAATCACTTGTCACGCACGTGGTACCGTTGGAGAACGCTCGCGATGCCGTGATGATCGCCCTGGGCCGTTCCCGGGAAAGGGCCGTCAAGGTAGTGTTGAAAACTAACCTAAGTGGTTGATTCTGCTTCTCTTCTAGCGCTTCTCACTACCTACAAAGTTGTGTTATAGGTCACACCACTCGCATGGCCCCGGCGGGATGATGTTTCCGGGCGTGCAGATACCTTTCACACGAGGTGGTCTCTTCATGAAACGGTTCTTTGCTGCCGCAATGCTCGTCGTCATCGGAGTATTGATGACAAGCGTTGCTTTCGCGAAACACATGCACAACAAGAGCGGCTCCGACGCGTCCGCCGATCACGTCATCTGCAAGATGACGCATCCCTGGCCGTTCGGTTGCAGTCATGCCACATATGCGGTGGCCAAGACAACCGGCGACGCAGACGGCGACGGTGTCGCCGACAAGAATGACAAGTGCCCCGACACGCCGCACGGCGCAACCGTGGACTCCAACGGCTGTCCGTCGGACGCCGATCACGACGGTGTGCCCGACGGGGTCGACACCTGTCCCAATACGCCCGCCGGCACCACCGTCGACGACAGTGGCTGTCCGCGTGACGATGACCACGACGGTGTATTCAACGGCGCCGACAAGTGCCCGGGTACGCCCGACGGCGCCAACGTCGACGCCACCGGCTGCCCGCTCGACGCGGACAACGACGGCGTCGCCGACGGCATCGACCAGTGCCCCGACACCGATCCGCAGTGGGCCGTCGACAGCAAGGGCTGCCCCATTCCCGTGAACGAAACCTACCAGCAGTTCCTGGACGCCAAGTCGGTCTCGGTGCAGGTGCAGTTCGCTTCCGGCAAGACAGACATTCTGCCCGCGTCCGAGGACGACCTCAACAAGGTGGGTCAGGTTCTCGATGATTGGCCCGCGGCAAAGGTCGAGATCGGCGGTCACACCGACTCGCAGGGCAGCGACAGCTTCAACAAGTCGCTGTCGGACAAGCGTGCCAAAGCCGTGAAGTCGTGGCTCACGTCGCACTACTCCGGCATCAACGGCGGCAACCTGTCGACCAAGGGCTACGGCGAGAGCGATCCCATCGCCTCGAACGATACCGACGCCGGTCGTGCCCAGAACCGCCGCGTGACATTCACGCTCAAGAACGCCAACGAGCTCGGCAAGGACATCGAAACTCGTCGCTACAAGAAGCGCGGCGAATAATCGCATCGCGATAGCGATGTAACAAAAAAGACGCGGTCGAAAGGCCGCGTCTTTTTTTTGTCGGGCAGGTTGCGTCCGGCTCAGCCCGCGGCCGCGGAGAAAATCTGTTTCACATTGTCCTCCGCGAAGAACTGGGCCGGTGAGATCGTGCCTGCCACGGTTTGCGCAAACCCATCCATCGCTTCCCGGTTTCCGTGGACGGCTCCCAGCAGCTGTTGCATTTGGGGCGGCGGCGGTTCCTGCGAGGCGAGCTCCGCGGTGAACTCATACATCGGGAAAACATGCTGGTCGCGTGCCGTGCGGTATTCCTCCATCGCAGACTCGAACGGGCGCATGCCGGAAAGCGACTCGTCCAGCGCCTTCACGCACGACTCGGCGTCCCGGAACGCGTCCTGGATGCCCTGCGCCGTAATGAAGTCCTTGTTGTAGCCGGCGTCGCCAGCCAGCGCCCACCCCAGGCCGTACGGCTTTCGGAAATACCCGCGCACAGCCGTACCGACGAATCGTTCTTCACGCTTTGCGCCACGCACGCGCTCGGCAAACGACGGCACCATTTCGATGACCTTGTGGTAATTGCCCTCGATGTCCTTCTTGTTGGCGTCGAATTTCGCGAACTGCCAACCCGCAATCAC
>DATNGX010000072.1:0-3411 GCA_035605755.1 Candidatus Krumholzibacteriia bacterium | reverse complement strand
AACCTTCCCACCAAGATGAATTCCCCGTTGGGGCCGCGACGGACATCGAGCATGAATTACCTTTCGCCGTGCCAATAGATTAGCACAACCGGGGCGGCGGCTTCCGTGGCTTTCAATCCTCGTTCCGAACCGAGCCGCGGAGGCGTTTGGTGGCGGAGTGGCGGCGTTTGGCGTCGACACGATTGGCTTTGGCCGCTCGAGAGACCTTCGTCTTGCGGCGGTGTTTGGGAGGGGTGGCGGCGGTGCGGATCATTTCAACCAGACGATCGATGGCGTCGGCGCGGTTGCGTTCCTGGGTGCGGAAGCGGCGCGCAGTAATAATGAGGACGCCGTCGCGTGTGATCCGCGAACCCGCGCGTGAGATGAGTCGCGCACGAACGTCAGCGGGAAGCGATCGGGAGCTTGCGGCGTCGAAGCGAAGCTGCGCCGCGGTCGCGACTTTGTTGACGTTCTGGCCGCCGGGTCCGGACGAGCGCACGAACGTGATCTCGAGCTCGGACTCGTCGATCGAGAGGGTGGGGCTGATGTCGATTCGAGCCACGGATTACTTGAGCAGCACCATCTTGCGCGAGAGCGAAGTCAGCGCCGTGTCGAGCCGGTAAAGATAAACACCGCTCGCCAATTGTTGGCCGCGATCATCACGTCCGTCGAAGACGACGCGATGCTCGCCCTTCGCTTCCGGTCCGTCCACCAGTGTGCGCACGAGATGCCCGGCCGTGTCAAAGACGCGGATGCGCACCGGTCCCGCCAGGGCCAGCGAGTACTCGATGGTGGTTTCCGGATTGAACGGGTTGGGGTGATTCGCGTGCAGCACCGTGGTGAGCGCAGGTGAATCGCCGACGGCGCTGGGCACGGGTGTCAGCCAGATGCCACCGGGGAGACCGACGTGAGTGTGAGTCGCGCCATACGTGATGTTGGTGCTCAGCGTGTCGGGCACATAGCCGGGCGCGGAAAAAATCAGGGTCACGTTTTCATTGGTGCCGCGGGTCGGACCGTCGTCATACAGAAAATAGAACCGTCCATCGTCGGTGACGTGCTGGACAAAGCCGCGCTCGACGGAGCGCGCGGTGAAATTGGGGATGATGTGCTGGCTGTACCTGTCGCGCACTTCGCCCTTGATCTCTCCGGCGGCGTAGGGCCCGCTGAGGACAGTGTTCAAGGCACCGCGTCCATCGACCGACTTCTCGAAGTACTCCTCCCACGTCTTTCTGAAAAGCGCCATCTTGTCGAGCTGCGCCTGCGTCGGCGCGGTTCCCTGTTTGATCAACAAGATAAAGCCCTGGCGCAGGACGTGCTCTTCGTCCTCCACCAGAGGCGTGCGTGGGCCTTCCGACGCGATGATGTCTTCCACCGTCACGGGCACGAGCGTGCCGGTAGCGGTCGAGCCTTGAAGCGGTGTTCCCTGCGCGCGCGCGGTCGGCTGGTTGTTGGACGCACTGGAAATATAGAAGAAGTCCTTCACTTCGTTCGGAGTGCGCATGCCGAAGAGATACTCGTCGATCTCGGAAAAATAATCGATGGTGGTCGGGCAGCTGTAATTGCTGCCGCCTGTGCTCACCCAGTCGCCCCCCTCGAGCGAGCTGTGATCGATGTCGGCGTAGTAGCTCCAATGCGCATCGTCGCGGCCCAGAATGAGATTGCTGTGGCTGGGTCCAAAATTGACAAAAGCGCCCCAGCGATGTCCCGATTCCTGGCCCATGATCGTCAAGAAATTGTTGCCTTTCCCGAAGGAACGCGTCGTGGGATCGGAAGGCCACGTGTCGATGGTGCTCATGTTGCAGCGGCTCTCCAGCACTCCTGCCGAGCCATACGATCCACTGCTGTCGAAAATATTGAGTCCGATGCCGGTCACATCATTCTTGATATTGAGCTCGTTGGCGAGTCCCGGCATGGTCTGGGTGAAATTCGTGAAGAAAACCAGCTGAAAGAAGTCATCCGCGAAATGCGTGTAGAACTTCTGGAAAAGCGCCTGCTCGTCCACGAGCGGGTTGACGTAGCTGTAGTACTGCTCGAGGACTGCGGCACCGGCGGCGGTGACGTGCGGCAGGTCGGATGAGAAACTGATCTGCTCAACGGGGGGATTGCTGCCACCGGGGTGGAATCCGATCATCCCGTCAGTGTTGGTCCCGATTCCATTGTACGTGATGGTGAAATTGCCGGTCGGAAACAAGACAAGCTGGAACGTGTTGGTGGCGAAACTTCCGTATTCGCGAACACTGATCCACGACACCGTGTATTTGGTGGCTTCGCTGCGCACGCGAATGTCGCCGCCTCCGGTCGCCGTGCTCTCGTCGAGATCGGTGTAGTACGCGGCAATCTTCGGCGTCGAGCTCAGGAAATCGTTGGGATCGAAGAAGCCGTTGGGATTGACCGGTGCGCCAAATGAGACGGCGCCATTGCCGCTCACATACATCTGCGTGTACGTCGTCCCGGCGTATGGAAAGGCGAATGGCAGCGTGACGAGCACGGCACCGTCGTCGCCGGTCGCGACCAACGAACCCAGTGTGGCGTCATAGGTAAACGCATCGACGGCAATGTTGTAAACGCCACCTCCGTTATTTGTGTACTTGTGCGTCGCCGCGCCGCTGTCGAACGCGTTGGTCCCGCTCAGGGTCAGCGTTCCGTCGTCTTCAATCACCCAGACGTTGTCAAAGACGTAATCGAGCCCGGTGGTGATGGTCTTGGTCTTCTGCGCGATTCTCTTCTGGTTGGCCGCGTGCAGCAGTTGCATCCCCTTGATTTCAGATTCGTTGCCCTTGTAGGTGCCGCAATCGAAGACGGTCTCGCCCAGCGGCGTGTAGGTCAGTTGGGGCTGGGCCGCCTTGCGCGGCACTCCCGGCCGCGTGGCGGCGCCGGCCGCCGTTGCCTGAAGGAAGGTCGCAACCAGCAGTGTTACGAGGGCGTTGCGCGCGATGTGTCGCATCATGGATGCGGCCTCCCGGGACCAGAGGTTATGGACAGGCGAGTGGGGAACGTTGTGCCTGTATATTTTCGCACTCGACGGGGCCTTGCGCAATGCTCAGTTCGTTTTTTCTGATTTTCCCGCGAACAAGTCGAGCCTCACCAGACGGCCGTCGAGCCCGCCGTTGGCCAGCGGCTTTTTGAACGTGGGACGCAGGCCGACGGACTTGATGAGCTCGCGTTCTCCGAAGTAAACAAACGCTGTCGATCCCGTGCAGCGCTGCTTCAGGAAGTCGCCGAATTCGCGCACGAACTCGGGCATGGCATCACGCTTGCCGACCCGGACACCATAGGGTGGATTGGTGACAATGGTGGCGTCGTGGATGCTTTCGATTTCCTGGTAGCGTTTTGCGTCCACCACCACGCGCCGGCCATCAGGAAGTTTGGAAAGATTGGTGCGCGCAGCGTGCGCCGCATCGCGTGACGCGTCGCTTCCCTTGATCATCCCCT
>DATNGX010000071.1:0-2583 GCA_035605755.1 Candidatus Krumholzibacteriia bacterium | reverse complement strand
CGACCGAAAGCATCGTTCGCATCTTGATCATTTCGTTTACCTGCTCAATTCCGTTTCAGGGCGCTTTACTTCGCGCGCTCGATGACTTCAACGAGACGCCAACGCTTCAACTTCGAGATGGGCCGCGTCGACATGACCATGACGCGGTCACCGATCTTGGCCGTGTTCTCGGCGTCGTGCGCGTAGAGCTTGGTGGTGCGCTTGATGTACTTGCCGTACTCGGCGTGCTTCACCAGACGCTCGACCGTGACCACGATGGTCTGGTGCATCTTGTTGCTCTGAACGATACCCACGAACGTTTTGCGCGGCGCGGGTCCGCCCTTCTTCTCAATAGTCTTCTCGGTCATTTCTTCACCTTGGCGCTGCCGGCGCCCTGTTTCTGGCGGATGACTGTCATGACCCGCGCGATGTCCTTGCGCAGAGCGCGCACCCGCAGCGGATTGTCGAGCTGCCGCATGGACAGCTTGACGCGCAGATTCACCAGCTCGTCCACCAGCGTCTCCTGGTGGGCCTTGAGCTCACTTTCCGTCATGTTGCGAAGATCGAGGGCCTTCATACCAACCTAGTCCTCCATGTTGCGCTGGACGAATTTCGTCTTGCACGGAAGCTTGGAAGCCGCGAGCTCGAGCGCGCGACGCGCGACATCGGCCGGAACACCTTCCAACTCGAAGAGCACGCGACCCGGCTTGACCACCGCGACCCAGTACTCCGGATTGCCTTTGCCTTTGCCCATGCGCGTCTCGGCCGGCTTCACCGTGACCGGCTTGTCCGGGAACACGCGGATCCACAGCTTGCCCGCGCGCTTGATATGGCGCGTGATGGCAACACGAGCGGCTTCGATCTGGCGGTTGGTGAGCCACTGCGGCTCCATCGCCTTGAGCCCGTACTCGCCGAACGCGATGGTCGCGCCGCGCGTGGACTGGCCGCTCATGCGACCGCGCTGCTGCTTGCGGTGTTTTACCCGCTTCGGCATCAACATGATCTATCGCCCACCCTCTCCAGCTTTCGCGAGCGACTTCTTGAACTCCTCGGGGAATACCTCGCCCTTGTAGATCCACACCTTCACACCGACGCAACCAAAGGTGGTGTGCGCGGTGGACCGTGCGAAGTCGATGTCGGCGCGCAGTGTGTGAAGCGGCACGCGACCTTCGTGGTAACCCTCGCGGCGCGCGATTTCGGAACCGCCGAGACGGCCCGAGCACTGCACCTTGATGCCCTGCGCACCCATGCGCATGGCGCTCTGAATCGTCTTCTTCATGGCGCGGCGGAACGCGACGCGCTGCTGCAGCTGCATCGCAATGTGTTCGGCCACGAGCTGCGCGTTGAGCTCCGGCTTCTTGACGTCCTTGATGTTGATCTGGACGTCACGGCCGCTGCGGGCCTTGAGCTCGGCGCGCAGGAGATCCACTTCGGAACCCTTGCGACCGATGACCATGCCCGGACGCGCGGTATAAATGTTGACCGACGCCTTGCCGCCCGAGCGCTCGATTTCGACGCGCGCGACACCGGCCTTGAACAGGCGCTTCTTGATGTAATTGCGGACCTTGATGTCCTCGTCGAGCCACTTCGAGTATTCCTTGGTCGCGAACCAGCGGGAATCCCACGTGCGGTTGATCCCGAGCCGGAAGCCGACTGGATTGGTCTTCTGTCCCATTACTTGGCCCCCCGAGCGGCGGCCGCTTTTTTCCTGGGACTGGCCGACTTGGTGGTTGTGGCCGGTTTGCTCGTGCTGGCCGATTTCTTCATGCTGGCTTTTTCCTCCATGAGAGTCACCCACACCCGGATATGGCTCGAGCGCTTGCGAATCCTGTAGGCGCGGCCCTGGGCGCGCGGGCGGATGCGGTACATGGTCGCACCCTCCTCGATGATGATCGCCTTCACGAACATGTCCTCCGCCGCCACCGTCGACCCGTGCTTGTTGACGAGGTTGTGCATGGCGGACTGGATGGTCTTGCTCACGGCTTCCGACGCCGCGCGCTTGGTGAAGCGCAGGGTGGTGAGTGCGCTGTCGACCTTCTGACCGCGCACCAGGTCCGCGAGCTGGCGGACCTTGCGCGGCGGATAGCCGACATGTTTGGAAACTGCGTACGCGTCCATGATTCGTCCTCTGGTTTACTGGCCCGGCTTCTTGGCCGTCTTGTCTTCCTTGGTCTTCATGGTGTGCCCGCGGAACTGCCGCGTGAGCGAGAACTCGCCCATCTTGTGTCCCACCATGTTTTCCGTGATGTAAACGGGGATGAACTGCTTGCCGTTGTGCACGGCGAGCGTGTGTCCCACCATCTCGGGCGAAATCGTGCAGCGACGCGCCCACGTCTTGAGCACGCGCTTCTCACCGTTCTGGTTCATCGATGTGATCCGCTTCAGCAGACGTTCGTCAAGGAACGGACCCTTTTTTGTGCTTCTCGGCATTGTCTACTGTCCTTTTTCGCTCAGGTTCTTGCGCCTGCGAATAATCAAACGCGAGCTGGCCTTCTTGCGCTTGCGCGTCTTGCGACCATCGGGAAGTCCCCACGGGCTGCACGCCGGGCGACCGCCGCTGGACTTGCCTTCGCCGCCACCCAGCGGGTGATCGACCGGGTTCAT
>DATNGX010000070.1:0-3135 GCA_035605755.1 Candidatus Krumholzibacteriia bacterium | reverse complement strand
CTTCGCGACGATATTCCGTACAGCTACTTCGAAGCCCTCACCGCCATCGCGTTCCTGATCTTCGCCGCGCGCGGCGTGGAGGTGGCGGCGCTCGAAGTCGGACTGGGCGGCCGTTTCGATGCGACAAACATCGTCTCGCCGGCGGCGAGCATCATTACGAGCATCTCGCTCGACCACCGGCGCATCCTGGGGGATACCGAAGAAGCGATCCTGGGCGAAAAACTGGGGATCACGCGGCCGGAGGTTCCGTTGTTCGTTGGGAAACTCAAACCGGAGCTCATGCGTCTTGTTCATGAGCGTGGGAGGCGGGATGGGTTTCCGGTGTGGGAGCTTCCTGACATCGGTGAAGCCACGATCGAGGGTGAATCTCTGAGCGGACTCGAGGTGCACCTGAGGACGACCCGCGCGGATTACGGTCGCATCCGCGTTCCATTCCCGGGTTCGCATCAGGCCGACAATTGCCTTCTGGCTATTGCCGCGGGTGGTGTTCTGGTTCCGACTCTTTCCCACGTGCGGGAGGGGATCGAAAAGGCGTTCATTGCGGGGCGGTTTCAGACGATCGAGCGCGAAGGCCGGACCTTCATCCTCGACATCGGCCACAACGAAGAGGCGCTGCGCGCCACGGCCGACCACCTGGCGGCTTTCGCCCCGCGCGAAGAGGTACTGCTTATATTCGGATTGTTGCGCCGCAAAGAGCTCTTCGATGCGCCGGTTCATCTCCTGAAGGCCGCCGGCGCCCTCTGCCTCGTCGAGCCCGAATCGGAGCCGGGCAGCACGGACACCGCGTTCGCTCCGCACGAATTGCTGCAGCACTTCTTCCTTCGGCACTTGCCGGATACGTCCACGGACGTCATTCTGTGGAACCGCCGCGACGCGCGCGACGATTCGCTGGGGCGGCTGGCCGAACGGTTGAAGCAACCGGGCGACCGCCATCGCGTCGTGGTGGCGGTGGGATCGCATCGCGTGGTGCAGGACTTCGGACGAAAAATATGGCCGGCATGAAGCCGTTTCTCGGGATCGACATCGGGGGCACCAACATCAAGCTCGCGACGGTTTCTCCCACCGCCCGGGTGGTGGAGCGCGGGCTCGTTGAAACGCGGGCCGGCGAAGGCGCCGCGCGCGCGTTCGCGCGCATTCACGCCGCGGCGCGCACGCTGGGCCCCAACGGGATCGCGGGGGTGGGCATCGGCTGCGCGGGGCTCTTCGACGAACGCCGCGGCGTGCTCACCGCGTCGCCCAATCTAAAGGCATGGCAGGGCACGAAGCTCACCGCCCTGGCCTCGAAACACTTCTCGGTTCCAATTCTGATCCAGAACGACGCCACCGTCGCGGCCTACGGCGAGTCGGTGGTGCGCGGGCCGCGCGGCCGGAACCTCGTCCTCATCACGCTGGGCACGGGAGTGGGCGGCGGCATCGTGGCCGACGGCCGCATTGTGCGCGGTGTCTCGGGTTTTGGCGGCGAGATCGGACACATGGTCGTGAACTCAAGCGGGCCCAGGTGCCATTGCGGACGTTCTGGTTGTCTGGAAGCGTACGTGGGTGCATATGGGATCGTTCGAACCGCAACCGAGCTCCGGCGCGAGTCGCGCAAGCGCGGCGCTTCTCCCAACAAGAAGCTGACCGCGTTCGCGGTATTCGAAGCGGCCCGCGCCGGACATGGCTGGGCGCGCGAGACGGTTCGGATCGCGGGTGAGCAGCTGGGTATCGCGGTCGCCATTCTCCTCAACACGCTCAATCCCGCGGTGGTCGTGATCGGCGGCGGCGTGTCGGCCAGCTTCAAGGCGCTCGAGCCGCACATCCACCGTTCGGTGGAGCGCCACGCCTTTCGCGAGACCATACGCGCCGCGCGCATCGAGCGCGCGCGGCTGGGCAACGATGCCGGCATGGTCGGCGCCGCCATGCTTGTGCGCGACACCCTCAGCACGAGGCACCCGAGGCGGTAGATGACTCGGGCGCTTATTGCATCCTTCATCATGGGCGTGGTTGCACTCGCGAGCGCAGCACAAACGCAGACACCGGCGCCTTCGGCGCCGGCGTCGGTCCAGCCTCCCGACTCGGCCACTCACTTCGACGTCAGCGCCGATCGCAGCGAGCTCAAGAAGATCAACAACGAGACCGTCCTCGAGCTGACGGACAACGTGCGCATCGTGCACGGCGACGTCACTGTCACCGCCAATCGCGGCATCCACTACACCATCCAGAAGCGCACGCAGCTCTTCGGTAATGTGAAGGCGGTCCAGCAGACCATGACCATGACCGGCGACGAAGGCGAGTACCTGCAGTACGAGGACCTCGCCATTCTGCGCAAGCACGTCCACATCGTCGATCGCGGGTGGCAGGTGGACTGCAACGAAGTGCGCTACTCGCGGCTGACCGGTGAAGCGTGGCTTCTCGGCAAGGTCGTCGGCTATGACTCGACCACCACCATTCACGCCGACCGCATCCTCTACCGCCGTCTGATCGAGGAAGCGGAAGCGTTCGGCAACGTGGAGATGAAGAACACCAAGCAGGACATCGTTCAGTACGGCCAACACGGCATCTACTACCGGACCACCGGCCAGGGCATCGTGGACGAGGCCCCCACCCTGATTTCGAACACGCGCGAAAAAGAACCGGTCACGGTCACGGCGGACACCATGCGCGTCTCCCCCGACAGCTCGTGGGCCACCGCGTACTACAAAGTGAAGATCATCAAGGGCAACACAATCACCCAGGCCGACTCCGCCATGATCTACGACAAGCAGAAGCGTCTCGATCTGTTCGGCCATCCGCTGGCGAAGCAGGACAACGTCTGGATGAAGGGCGACCACATGCGCGCCTTCTACAACGAAGACGAAGTCAACCGCATCGTCATCCGGGGCAACGCCGAGATCCGCGAGCTCCCGCGCGATTCGATGGTGGTCAACCGCGACAACTGGATGAAGGGTGATTCGATCACCATCTACCTGCACAACAACGATGTCGATTCGGTGTGGGTGAACGGGCATGCGCAGAGTGAATACCACCCGCTGTCGACCTCGAAGGTGGAGAGCAATACCATCCAGGGCGACCAGATGTTCATGCGCTTCGGTCCCAACGAGGTCGAGTGGGTGGACGTGCAGGGGAATGCCTCGGGTGTGTATCGCTATGTCGATC
>DATNGX010000069.1:0-4901 GCA_035605755.1 Candidatus Krumholzibacteriia bacterium | reverse complement strand
CGACGGCGACAACAAGAAGAAGCAGTAACTTGCTTCAGCGAGCGGCCGGTGCGCAATGCGCCGGCCGCTTTTCGCTTGACCCTGCGCGCGGCCGCGCTTACTCTCCTGAACTCACTCAGCGTCAACCGGTTGGGGCGATTAGCTCAGTTGGCTAGAGCGTCTGCTCGACACGCAGAAGGTCAGAGGTTCAAGTCCTCTATCGCCCACCATTCCGCTTCAACGAACCGAGTTCATCCATGGTCAGAGTAACCCTACCTGACGGCTCCGTCCGTTCCTTTGAAGGCAGTGCCGTGCCCGTTCCCGATGTGCTCAATTCCATCGGGCCGCGCCTGGCGAAAGACACCGTCGCTGTCGTGTTCGGCGGCGAGCTGCACGATGTGCATCAATCGCTTTCCGGCGACGGCACGTTCCGCGCGCTGCGCGACGTCGACGACGAGAGCCTGTGGGTGCTCCGTCACACCGCGTCGCACGTGCTTGCACTCGCGGTGCAGGATCTGTTTCCCAATGTGAAGTTCGCGATCGGTCCGCCCATCGACAACGGGTTCTACTACGACTTCGAAGTCGAGAAGCCGTTCACACCCGAAGATCTCGCGCGCATCGAAACGCGCATGAACGAGCTGCTCAAAGAAGAGATGCCGATCTCGCGCGAGGACTGGACGAAGGCGAAAGCGCGCGAACATTTCGCGAAGCTCGCGCAGCGTTACAAGCTCGAGCTCATCGACGATATCCCCGGCGACAGCGTTTCCATCTACACCGTGGGGCGTTTCGTCGATCTGTGCGCGGGTCCGCACATCGACAACGCGAAACGCCTGAAACACGTGAAGGTGCTCTCGACCGCAGGCGCGTACTGGCGCGGTGACTCCAAGCAGCCCATGCTGCAGCGCATCTACGCCACCGCGTTCTACAAGAAGGGCGATCTTGACGCGTATCTGCAGCAGATCGCCGAAGCCGAGAAGCGCGACCACCGCCGTCTGGGCAAGGCGCTCGATCTTTTCGAGGTGAAGGACGAAGCCGGCGGCGGGCTCGTGTTCTGGCTGCCCAAGGGTGCGGTGGTGCGCGAGGTGATGGAGCAGTACCTCAAGTCCGAATACAGGAAGCGCGGCTATCAGCTGGTGTGCACACCGCACATCGCCAAGGCCGAGCTGTGGAACACATCGGGACACCTCAGCTACTACCGCGAGAACATGTTCATGATGGACGTCGACGGCACCGAGTACGTGGTGAAGCCGATGAACTGCCCGGGACACATCCTGGTGTACAAGCGGCGTCTCTACAGCTTCCGTGAGCTGCCCGTCCGTTTCGCCGAGATGGGCACCGTGTATCGCCACGAACTGTCGGGTGCCCTGCACGGGCTCTTGCGTGTGCGCGGCTTCACGCAGGACGACGGACATCTGTTCTGCACGCCGGAGCAGATGCCGGCCGAGATCGACGCCACACTCGATTTTGCGATGACCGTGCTCAAGCGCTTCGGCTTCGATCGCTTCAACATCGAGCTCAGCGTGCGCGACCCGGCCAACCCTTCCAAGTACGCGGGGTCGGACGAAGAATGGCAGATGGCGGAAGCGGCGCTGGAAGCATCCGTCAAACGCAACAACCTGCCTTACAAACGCATGGAAGGCGAGGCCGTCTTCTACGGTCCCAAGATCGACGTCAAGGTGATCGACGCCATCGGTCGCATGTGGCAGCTCTCGACCATCCAGTTCGATTTCAATCTGCCGCGCCGCTTCGACGTCACCTACGTGGCGAGCGGCGGTGAGCGCAAGCAGGTGTTCATGATTCACCGGGCACTGTTCGGTTCCATCGAGCGCTTCATGGGCATCCTGACCGAGCACTACGCGGGCGCGTTTCCGGTCTGGCTGGCACCGGTGCAATGCGCGGTGCTGCCGGTGACAAGCGAAGCGCTGCCATTCGCCGAGCACGTGGCCGCGGAGCTGCGCGCCAAGGGCATTCGCGCCGAGATCGACGGCCGCGAGGAAAAGATCGGCTATCGCATCCGCGAGGCCGAGATGCAGAAGGTCCCCTATATGGCGGTGGTGGGGACGCGCGAAGCGGCCGAATCCAAAGTGGCGGTAAGGGCCCACACCCGCGGAGATCTCGGCCAGAAGCCGCTGGCCGACTTCGTTACGGAACTGGTTGACGAGGTGGGCGCCGGAAGGTAATATCCGGTCCACATTATGGATGGCTCCGCATGACGGAGCCGGGAAGCAGGGACCACGTGTCCCTCACCTGCCATCAATATGATCGGCCAGGTTCGTGACACCGCGGGGCTTGAGCCCGTGCGGGAAGCGGATGCCTGGCGTCCGCTTTTTTCGTTTTTGAGGAGGAATTATCAGCAGCTTCGACCGCAACAGACCAAAAGCCCCCCGCATTCGCTCGAATGAACAGATCCGCGTGCCCGAGGTTCGCGTGATCGACGCCGAAGGCAATCAGGCGGGCGTCATGCCGACGCACGAAGCCATTCGGATGGCCCGGGACCAGGGGTTGGATCTGGTGGAAGTCTCGCCGACGTCGCGCCCGCCCGTGTGCCGCGTGATGGACTTCGGCAAGTACAAATACGAGCTGAGCAAGAAGCAGAAGCAGTCGAAGAAGAAACAGCACACGTTCCAGATCAAGGAAGTGAAGTTCCGTCCCAAGACGGAAGAACACGATTACCAGTTCAAGAAGAAGCACGCGGAAGAGTTCCTCGAGAAGCACTACAAGGTGAAATTCACGCTGATGTTCCGCGGCCGCGAGCTGGATCACAAGGAAATGGGTTACAAGATCCTCGATCGATTGACGAAGGATCTCGTGCACGTGGGGACTGTCGATCGCAAGCCCGAGTTCGAGGGACGGCTTATGATCATGTACATGTCGCCGCTCCCGGCGAAGGTTCAACCGAAGGCGCACGCCAGGCCCGTGGCAACGGCGGCGTCGCCTTCAGAAGCGAAGGAAGTGAGTCATGCCGAAATTGAAGACCAACCGAGCGGCGAAGAAACGGTTTCGTAAGACCGGCACCGGCAAGGTGCGCCGCTACCAGGCGTTCACCAACCACATTCTGACCAAGAAGACGTCGAAGCGGAAACGCTCGCTGCGCAAGGGCGCACTCGTGCACAAGGCCGACGAGAAGCGCGTCAAGCGAATGTTGCTGATGTAGCACCTGCGTGCGCGCGTTGTCGCGCGCAACGCTCTCGTCTTTTTTTCAGCGTCGAGATTCGAGTGACGCACCCCAGGAGGGATTTGTCATGCCACGCACAAAAAATACAGTCGCCGGCCGGGCCAAACGCAAGAAGGTGCTCAAGCAGGCGAAGGGCAACTTCGGCGGGCGCCGCACCATGTATCGCAGCGCGCGCGAGACCGTCGAGCGCGCCGGCGTCTACGCCTATCGTGACCGTCGCGTCAAGAAGCGGACCTTCCGCCAGCTCTGGATCGCGCGCATCAACGCGGCCGCGCGCATCAACGGCATGTCGTACAGCAAGTTCATCAGCGGCCTGAAGCGTGCCGCGGTGGATATCGACCGCAAGATGCTCGCCGAGATGGCCGTCAACGACGCCACCGGGTTCAGCAAGCTCGCCGACGTCGCGAAAGCGGCGTGGGGCGCCGCAGGCTAGCGCAGCATCGCCCCGATGGACCCACGCGCCATCGAGAGCGCGCTCGGCGCTGACGTCGAGAATGCCCAAAATGCCCAGGACCTCGAGGCGGTGCGCCTGCGCTACCTCGGGCGCAAGGGGCTCATCACCGCATATCTCCACGGCATCAAGGACGCCGAGCCGGCCGAGCGGCCGCGCATCGGCGCCGAGGCCAATCGTCTGAAGCTCATGTGCGAGGCGTTGCTCGACGCCCGCGCCCAGGTGCTGGGCGGAGGCGAGGGCAACGAGCACTACCAGCCGCCCGTCGACGGCGCGCTGCCAGCCACTCCCGCGCTGGCGGGCCGGCGTCACATCATCGCCCAGACCTTCCGCCGCATTCGTGACGTGCTCGAAGGCATGGGCTATTCGCTCGCGCGCGGTCCCGAGGTCGAGCTCGAGTACTACAACTTCCAGGCGCTCAATTTTCCCGACGAGCATCCGTCGCGCGATCTGCAGGACACCTTCTACGTCTCGCGCGAGATCCTCCTGCGCACGCACACCTCGCCCATTCAGGTGCGCTACATGGAGTCGCACCAGCCGCCGCTCAAGATCTATGCGCCGGGGCGCGTGTATCGCAACGAGGCGATCGATGCGTCGCACCAGGCGGAGTTCCACCAGGTGGAGGGGCTTTACATCGATACCGAGGTGTCGATGGCCGATCTGCGCGGCGACCTTCTGATGTTCTCGCGCCAGCTCTTCGGTCCGGACACAAACATCCGCTTCAAGCCGCACTTCTTTCCGTTCACCGAGCCCAGTGTCGATGTGGATGTGACGTGTTTTTCGTGCAACGGCTCGGGGTGTGCCCTGTGCGGGCAGAGCGGCTGGATCGAAATCATGGGCGCGGGCATGGTGCATCCCAACGTGCTGCGCACCGTGGGCTACGATCCCGACAGGTATTCGGGATTTGCGTTCGGCGTGGGCGTGGATCGCATCGCGATGGTGCGCCACGGCATTCCCGACATCCGCTTGTTTCTCGAGAACGACATGCGCTTTCTCGAACAGTTCCAGGAGCCCACGTCGTGATCGTTTCGGTGGCCTGGCTCGGCAAGTACGTCGATATTCCCGTCGACATTCCCACGCTCGCGCACGACCTGACCATGCACGGGCTCAAGGTCGAGCGCGTCACCACGCGTGGTGTCACCGAGCGCCTGGTCGTCATCGGGCATGTGCTCGACGCGCAGCCGCACCCGGATGCGCAGCGATTGCGCGTGTGCCGCGTCGATGTGGGGAGCGCAGAGGCGCTCGAAATCGTGTGCGGCGCGCCCAACGTGGCGGCGGGGCAGAAGGTCGCGGTGG
>DATNGX010000068.1:0-3118 GCA_035605755.1 Candidatus Krumholzibacteriia bacterium | reverse complement strand
CACAAAAGCAGACGCTCAAGCTCGTCATGCTCAAATAACAATTAGTGGCCAAAAGAACCTCCAGGGGCCACGGCCCGTGAAGGGGGCGCTTCTCAATCTCCTCCCCGACTGAACGAAGCCGTCTCTTTCACGGGTTTCTTTTTTTCATTCAGTGACGCGTTCCACAACTGTCCGCACGCGGCGTCGATATCGACACCGCGGCTGCGGCGTACCGTGACCGCGGGTGCGACCGGCAACAGTCGCGTCACGAAACGGTCGATCTCTTCCTCGGTTGGTCGCGCGAACGGATCGATGCGTCCCGGGTTGTATGGAATCAGGTTCACCTTGAAGGGCTGCTTGTGCGTGAGCCGGCCGAGGCGATCGGCGTCGGCGTCGCTCATGTTGAACTCGGGAATCAGCACGTACTCGAGGGTCACGCGCCGGCGGCCCGAGCGCACGAAATAGCGCGCCGCATCGAGCAGCTCTTCGATGGTGAAGCGCGATGCCTTGGGCATGAGGCGCAGACGCTTTTCGTCGTCGGGCGCGTTGAGTGAGAGTGCCAGCGAGCACGACACGTCGGCATCGCTCAGCTCGCGAATACGCTCCGGAAAGCTCGATGTCGACACGGTGATGCGACGGTCGCTCATGTTGAGCCCCTGCGCGTCGTTCATCGTGCGCAGCGCGCGCACCAGTTGCTCGAGATTGAGCAGCGGTTCTCCCATCCCCATGAACACGACGTTGATCTTCTGGTCCTGCGCGCCGGCCTGCGCCTTGAGTGTGCAGATCTGGTCCAGGATTTCGCCCGCGGTCAGGTTGCGCTGAAAGTTTCCCTTCGCGGTTTCGCAGAAGATGCAGTCCAGCGGGCAGCCCACCTGCGACGACACGCACAGCGTGGTGCGACTCTCGTAGCGCATGAGCACCGACTCGACTTTGGCGCCGTCGGCCAGCTCGAAGAGGAACTTGCGGGTGTGGTCGGTGGCGGATTCCTGCACCTGCGCCCCGCGAATGGATGACACCGTGCACCCGGCCTCGAGCCGCTCGCGGTACCCGGCGGGCAGGTCGGTCATGCGCGCGAACGAGGTTTCCAGCCGGGCATAGATCCACGTCGCCAGCTGCCGGTAGCGGTACTCGGGCTCGCCGTGGTCGAGGACGAGCTGGCGTAGCTCGTCCAGTGAAAGGTCGCGCAGGTGTATAAGGGCCATGGTGTCTCGGACTTGAATTCGAGTGGTTAAAGTATAGACAATGTGCTATCCATGAGAAAACCTCCAATCTCCTTGCCAAGCCTTCTATTGCGAGCGAACGCATGCCCAAGACGATACTGATCGCCGACGACGAGCCCGGCATCCGCAGCTCACTGCAGAAGCTCCTCGAGTTCGAGGCATTCCGCGTCATCCTGGCGGAGGACGGCCAGCGTGCACTCGACATCCTGCGTGACCGCGCCGTCGATCTCGTGCTGCTCGACATCAAGATGCCGGGCCTCGACGGGCTGGAAGTGCTCTCGCAGATCCACCGCGACCAGCCCCAGCTTCCCGTCGTGATCATCTCCGGACATGGCAGCATCGCCACCGCCGTCGAAGCCACACGGCTCGGCGCCTACGACTTCATCGAAAAACCCATCGACGCCGATCGCATGCTGCTCGTGATCCGTAACGGCCTCGCCCAGCGCAAGCTCCTGCGCGAGAACGTGTCGCTCAAGGACGCCGTGCGCGAGAAGACGCGCGTTGTCGGCGAAGATCCCGCCATCAAGAAGATCATGGAAACGGTGCGCAAAGTCGCATCCGCCAACGTGCGCGTGCTCATCATGGGGGAGAACGGGACCGGCAAGGAGATGATCGCGCGCTCGCTGCACGAATCCAGCCCGCGGGTCGAGGAGCCGTTCATCGAAGTCAACTGCGCCGCCATCCCCGAAGAGCTCATCGAGAGCGAGCTGTTCGGCCACGAGCGTGGGTCGTTTACCGGGGCCGTGGCGCGCCGGGTCGGGAAATTTGAAATGGCCGACGGCGGCACGCTCTTTCTCGACGAAGTGGGCGACATGAGTCTCAACGCGCAGGCCAAGGTGTTGCGCGTGCTGCAGGAGTCCGAGTTCGAGCGCGTGGGTGGAACCGAAACCATGAAGGTCGACGTCCGCGTCATCGCCGCCACCAACAAGGACCTGCTCAAGGCGAGCCGCGAGAATCAGTTTCGCGAAGATCTCTTCTATCGTCTGAACGTGGTTCCGATCACCGTGCCGCCCTTGCGCGAGCGCCCCGGCGACATCCCGCTTCTGGTCGACCACTTTCTGCGCGAGACGGCCCGTGAGACCGGTCAGGCGCCCAAGCGTCTGTCCCGGGCGGCCATGGACCGGCTGCGCGAACATGCCTGGCCCGGGAACGTGCGCGAGCTCAAGAACCTGGTCGAGCGGGTGGTCATTCTTTCCGCGGGGTCAACCATTGAGGTATCCGACTTACCCGATTTTGCCCCGGCCGAACGCTCGGGCACCCGGTTTTTCGAGATCGACACCTACCCCGCCTTCAAGGACGCCATCGAGAAGGAGTTCTTCGAGCGTAAGTTGAGGCTTTACAACCACAACGTCAGTAAAACCGCGCGCCGGCTGGCCATGCAGCGGAGCAATCTGTACAAGAAACTGGAGAAGTACGGGATACCCTACAAAGCCGCCCCCGACGACGATGGGGAAGAATCCGAAAACTGATTGACGATTAAGGGAGTTCCCTCTATATTAAATCAGAATTCTACCTACGCTAGAGTTGTTCGTAAGACGAGGAAGGAGATGGTTTTAGGTATGAAACGGGCGGCGATCATAGTCCTCGCAATCGCCACACTCGTACTGATCGTATCCCCTTCCGCCTCTCCGTACGCCAGCACCCCGACAAAATCTGGAATCAATGGTCCGGTCATCGCGATCCCGCTTGGGAAAGACGCGATGAGTGGTCCGTACACGTCACCTGGTAGTGGCGGGGGTGGAGGCGGCACGGATCAGGGCGACGCAGACGGTCTTTCCGGTCTCAAGATCAAGCCGGGAACCACAAACAGTGGCGTCTCCTATGCGATCGATAGGGTTGCGATCACGTTGATGATGTGGTGGAGGTACGTTGTTCTAATTCGGTAATTTTGTGCGGGCTCCCGCAATGGGACGCGGGAA
>DATNGX010000067.1:0-12473 GCA_035605755.1 Candidatus Krumholzibacteriia bacterium | reverse complement strand
ACGGCGACGCGCTCACCGCTCACCGCCGGCGTGCTCACGATCTTTTCGCGCAGCGCACGCTTCCAGATCACGGTGCCGCTTCCGGCGCGCAACGCCACCACGTTGCCCGCGTAGTCGGCCGCGATCACCATGCCATTCTTGAATACCGGCGACGCGCCGACGCCGCTCTGCGCCGCGTACGCCCACTGCCGGCTGCCGTCGCTGCGCCCGATCGAGTACACCTTGCCGTCGCGTCCGCCGAACACGACCGCGTCACCGGCCACCACGGGAGAAGACGTGACCGCGGCGCGAAACGACTGCTGCCACGCCACGCCGAATCCCTTTTTTTCTTCTGCTTTCGCTTCGACCGGCGGCGCCGGTTCCGAGCTGGTGTCGGGAACCTCGCGCTTTTCCAGGGGCGGCGGCGCCGTCTCTTTGAGCACGGTCCGGTCGACGGCGGAGCTCCTGTCGTCCAACGCGGCGCGCCAGTAACCCAGCGCGCCCACACCGGCGATGAGAACCACGGCGCCCACAATAGCGAGAACCGCCGTGCGCCGCATGTGCGGCCGCTCGCCTGCGCTCCTGGCGGCATGGTGCGCGGTGGCGCTGCCCGCTGCCGATGCACGCGGCTCGACGCCGAGCATCAACACGGTGTGGCGCATCCGCTCCACGGCCACACGCACCGGAAGCCGGCCGCTCGTGTGCTCGAGCGCTTCCACACTCGCGGCCATGTCATCGGCCGCCCCACCCAGAAGCAGCTCGCGCGGCTCCATCGCGCCGGCCGCCGCATTCACGCTGTAGAGGACCAGCGACTCGGGGAGCGTCGGCGTAAAGAGGTCGTGCTGCGAACGAACGGTTTCGATCGAAAGCTCGCTCACACCGTCGACGCCCGGCGTCGCAAGCGGCACGAATACGCCGCGCCAGCGCACGCGTGTCGCCGCACCGCGCGCACACAAGAGGTAGACCGTGTCGCGCTCGCGCACAGCCACGTAAATTCCAAGCCCTTCGAAATCGTCGAGACGCGTGTCCACACCGCGGGCCGCGGCCTCGAAGGCGAGGACGCGCTCGCGCAGGAACGCCTGCGGGCCCAGGAGCTGCGCGGTTTCCAGGTAACGCGCGATGGTGTCGCGAAAACACGCGAGCAGAAATCTTTTCCGGGAAGCGGATGCGTGCGCGGACGTGTCCTGCATGAGCACGACAAGACCACGACCGGCACTGGAGTGCTCGCGGTAGACGAGGTCGGGCTCCGTTTGCGGAGCGCCGGGAATGAATGCAACGTCGTGACTCATGGCGCGGGCCAGAGCCTAGTTGCGGCACTTTCAGAGTGTCAAGAAAAGCTAGTAAGGACGGCGACTTTTCGCGGGTCGGCGGATCTCGACGCCGGGCTTGGACGGCTTCTCTTCCGGCTTTTTCTTGAACATGCCGAAAAGGCCGCCGCCGCTCGTCTTTTCCTTCGCATCCCCTGCTGCGGCCTTGGGGTTCTTCGCGTTCTTGACATAACGCAGGGCCACCGGATGGTCGGGATCCCACTTGAGGGCTTCTTCGAAGGACTCCATCGCCGTGCTCGCCAGCCCCGCCTGCATGTAGACGAAACCGAGATTGGCGTGGTAGTCGGCGTTGTAGAACTCCATTTCCAGGGACTTCTTGCAGGCGTCGCGCGCTTCGTGCAGGTTTGTCTTCAGGACGCCGAGCGCGAAACCGTACCAGCTGTGGTACGCGGGGTTGGAGTCGTCGTATTTGATGGCGGCCTTGAGCAGCACGATCGCTTTGTCGTAACGATTCTGGCGCATGGCGGCACGCGCCTGCTCATAGGAGAGATGCCCGGAGCGCTTGTCGGCCTCGCGGCGCTCGGCGATCGAGCCGCTGCCGCTTTTCTTCTTCAGGCGCTCGTCGAACTCACGGCGCTGAATGGGATCGTTCAACACCGCGAACGCTTCGTTGATGAGCTTGAAATCGACGCCGCCCTGGGCCGTGGTTTCGCCGGCCACATCGGGGTGATGGAGCTTGGCCAGCTTGAAGTACGCCTTCTTGATGGCGTCCGTGTCCGCCGTCGGCCAGACGTTCAGCACTTCGTAGTAATCGACGAACTTGGTGTTCTCCATGTCCGGTCCGGGCGTAGAGCGCGCGCAGCGCTACTTGCCCGTCTTTCCGCCCGCCACCAGGCGCAGCTCGTGCAGAAGATTGTTCGCAAGCTGGTTGTCGGGCTGGACCTTCAGCACCAGATCCAACTGGGCCTGCGCTTCGTCATAGCGTGAGTTCTCATAATAGAGGAGCGCCAGATTCAGGCGCGCCTTCAGATAGTATGGATTGATCTTGAGCGAGATCTCGAACTCGTGCACCGCGTCATCCACCATGCCGTTGTTGCCGTAGGCGATGCCGAGGAAGTTGTGCAGGTCGGGATAATCGGGCTTGAGCGCGATGGCCTTCTTGAGCTCGCGGATGGCCTCGTCGGTGTTGCCTTCCTGGATGGCCTCCACCGCCAGCTCCTTCGAGATCTGGGCCGAGCTCGGGCGCTCCTCGATCAGCTCCGAATACAGACGCGCGATCTCGTCCTCGCTTCCGGCGCGCAGTGCCAGCACCAGCGCATCCAGATTCTCGCGATAAAAATTGGGACAGCTCTGCTTCGCGTCGAGCGCTTCACGCACCGCCGTTTCGCGCTCGTTCATCTTGTGCGCGATCATCGACACGTACACACGCGAGCGGAAAAACTTGTTGTTGATCTCGAGCGAGTTGCGGAAACAGCGCGCCGCGTCTTCGAGACGGCGCTGGCCCGCATACAGGACGCCGAGCTTGTAGTGCAGATCGGCGAACATGGGCTTGATGCGCACAGCGGATTCCATCTCGCGGATGGCACCTTCGGTGTCGCCGGCGTTGGAGCACTGCGTGGCGAGCGCCACATGCGCCTCGCACGTGTACAGGTCCAGCGTGCCGCGGTCGACGTCGCCGGCGTCGGCGGCCATGGCCTGCAGCTCCTGGAACTTGTCCAGCGCGCGCTGGTACTCGCCCGAGTTGAACAGGTTGAGGGCGCGCGAAAACTCGCTCTTGGGAATGAATGTGAACAATCGTTTCAAGAACATGGTGTCTTACCCCTGCAGGAACCGGGCCGCCAGCTGCATCGCAATGCCGCTGAATATCGGAACCCGCATGTTGTCGTCGAGCGGTGACGGCATTGCCTCCGCCACCGTCGCCGTTACCGCGCCCACCAGCGCCAACCACGGCGATGAGAGCAACGGCCAACCGACCATGAGACACACCACAAAGCAGGCGATGCTGCCCTCGGGACTCTTGCCCCAGAAAACCGGCGTGCCGAATCGCTTTCCGATGATCGCTGCCGCCGCGTCGCCGAGCACGAGGAAGGCCAGCGCCGCAATGGCGATGGCATGATCGAACACGACCACGCTGAGCAGGGCCGCGATCATGTAGTGCGTCGAACCGAGCAGGTGCTCTTCTTCGTGCGGCCGTATGACCGACCGGAAGAGCCTCAGAAAGAACCCGCGCAGACGACGATCACTGAGTCGAAGAAGATCGACCGCGACCGTAGCAAAAGTAGCAAGTATGAGGCCAAGCAAGGCCGTCGTGTGCGGCATGAGGTACACCCATACCGGAACCACGATCATGCCGAGATGGAAGGACTTGCGCGCGAGCTCACGCCGCATCGGCATGGGCGCATGCGGGGAATTGGGATCGAGGGGAGGAGACTCCATGGCCGCGCGATGTTAGCGCGGTGTCAGGAAGTTGGTAAGCAAAAGATTCCGGGTGCTCGCGGCGGAGAAAAATCAGGCCGCTCAGCGTGGCATATTGCTAGCCGATGCCCCGTCGAAATAGAGCGCGTGGTAAACGTTCGCGGACTCGACGACGCGCTTCACGTATCCGCGCGTTTCCTTGTAATCGATCGACTCCACGGCATCAATTGCCGCCTCGCCCGACGCACCCGGCTTGATCCACTGGTTCGCCGCGCCGGGTCCCGCGTTGTACGCGGCCAGCATCCACACCACACTGCCCTTGCCCGCGCGCAGGAGATCCGCCGCGTACCACGAGCCGATGGAGACGTTCACAATGGGATCGCCCAACCGGTCGCTGGCATCGGGCGCGAGATCCACGTGTTTTGCAATCAGGCGTGCGGTCTCGGGCATGAGCTGCATCAGCCCCACCGCACCGGCGCGCGAGACCACGTCGTGGTCGAAACAGCTCTCTTCGCGCATCATGCCGTAGAGCACGTAGGGTGCGATGCCTTCACGGCCCGACGCGCCCACCACCTGGACCGGATACGGCACCGGATGCGTGAGGTATCGAAAATCGTCTTCGCTTTCCCGGCGCTCGGCCCACGGGATGCCCGCGCGTGTGCGTTCGTACATACGCACGCTGCGCCACGGCATTGCGTTCTCGTCGAAGATGCGCGCCAGCTCGAGAGACGCGGCGGCATCGTTCGCACTCTCGCGCCGCGCGACGTCAAGCTCGCCTTCGGCCCAATCGCGGAAACCGGCAGCAAGGAAAAACCGCGCGCGCTCGATGGCGCCGGCGGCGGCCTTGTTGCCGCTGCCCTGCCGGTTCGCGCTCTCCACCTGCGTGTGCACGTGACGGAACGCTTCGTCGCGACGCTGCGACGCGCCCGCCATCCAGGCCTGCAGCGACACCGGTTCGAGGCCGCGCCCGGCGGCGGCACTCGCCGGTGCGAGCAGATCGGGGCACGCATAGAACGAATACGGATTCACCGTGCGCAGCTCGGAGATGAGCGCGTCACTGCCGCTCACATCGCCGGCGCTCCGGCGCTGTCGCGATGAATAGAACAGCGCCGCCTCGTCGGTGCGGCGCGAGCGCGCCAGCCATTGATTGAAAATGGCGGCGGCATCGTCGTGATCGCCTGCGGTGTCGAACTCGCGCGCACGCATCATGGATGCGGCCCAGCCGTGGAATGTCGACGGGTAGGCATGGCGCAGCTGGTCCAGCACGCGGTCGCGCTCGCCGTTCTTCTTCAGCTGTTCGTAGAGCGACGCGGCCGTGTAGAGCGCTTCCGCCGCCAGGTTGTCGTTGGGAAACGCGCGGGCATAGCCTTCGTACATGGTGGCCGAATCCGCCAGGCGGCCCACGCGCCGGTAGGAACGCGCCATCACGAGCGTGGAGCGGCGGCGCAGGTTGGGATCGGTGTACGACGGACGCGAAAGCGCAATGGCGCGGGAGTAATCGCCGGCCGCGAAGTGATACTCGGCCCACAGGAGACGCTGCTGCTCGGACTGCTCTGCGTCCAGTTTGCGCGCATCGAGTGCGCGCAGCACGGTGCGAAACGCCTCACGCTCACCATTGATCTGAAGCACGGATGCGCACGAGAGCAGGAGCGCGTCGCTCATCTGCCGGGGATCGGAGGCCAGCGCCAGTGCGCATGCCTCGGCTTCAACCGACCGTCGCGAGCTCTCGAAGAGTTTCTTCGCGGCGTCGGCGGCCAGCGATGCATCGCCGATTTCGTTGGCGATATCGAAGCGGATCTTGAGGAGCCGTCGCGCCGCCGCCGCGTCATCGGGATCGGTGGCGTCCTCCGCGGCGGCCAGTGCGGCGCGCGGGTTGTCGAGGGCGCGGTACGCATCCACGCGCGCTTCGTCGATGGCGGGGCGAATGGCGTCGGGCGCCACGCGGCGCCCACGCTCCAGCACCGCAGCCGCGCGCGCCGCATGATTGGTCGCCATCAACGCGCGTCCCGCGATCAGATCGCGATACGCGGCATAGGGCAAGGTGGTGCTTGTATCCATCGCGGCGATGGTGGCCAGGCACGGGCCCAGCCGTTGCGCATCCAACTGGAGCCGGGCCCGAACGAGCTGGTCGCGAAAGCGCTGCTCGCGGTCCGCATCGATGGTACGGTCGACGGAGAGCAGACTGTCGGCGCGCGCGGGCTCGCCGATCGACGCAAACAGGCCGGCGGAAACACGGGCGGTGGTGGAGGAACGGGTAAATCCGTGGTCGCGCAGAGCATCCAGCGCGAGTTGGGGTTCGCCGTAGCTCGCGAGGAGCTGTGCGCGATTCAGAACCCCGGCATCAGGATTTCCCGGAGGGAGAGCAGAAGTCGTCTTGGACGCGTAGCTTGAGGACGCCATCAGTCCCCCGGCAGCCAGCAAAGCCGCCAACACCGCGTACAGACTTCTCCGGTGCATACATTGAGTATAAGCCCGGGTCCGGCGGTGCGGCAACCACTGCTATTCCCACTCGATGGTGCTGGGAGGCTTGGAGCTGACGTCGTAAGCGACGCGGTTGACGTGGGCTACCTGGTTGATGATGCGACTGGATACGTCGCGCAGGAACGCCGCGGGAAGATCCGCCCAATCGGCGGTCATGCCGTCGGTGCTGGTGACGGCACGCAGAATAATCGGGAACGAGTAGGTACGCGCGTCCCCCATGACACCCACGCTGCGCACCGGAAGCAGAATCGCGCCGGCCTGCCACACGCGATCGTAGAGATCGTACTCCTTGAGCGCGTCGATGAAGATGCGATCGGCGTGACGCAGGATCGCAAGCCGCTCCTCGGTGATCTCTCCCAGGAGACGCACCGCCAGCCCCGGCCCCGGGAACGGATGGCGCCGCAGTTGTTCCTGCGGAAGCCCGAGGCGCTCGCCCACCGCGCGCACCTCGTCCTTGAAGAGCAGCGCCAGCGGTTCGACAAGCTTGAAACGAAGGTTCTTGGGAAGTCCGCCCACATTGTGGTGCGTCTTGATGGTGACCGAAGGACCGCCGGTGGAGATGCTCTCGATGCGGTCCGGGTACAGCGTCCCCTGCGCGAGAAAATCGAAGGGGCCGTGCTTCGTGCTCACTTCCTCGAAAATGTCGATGAAGAGCTTTCCGATGCGCTTGCGTTTCTCTTCCGGATCGGTGACGCCGTGCAGCGCCTCGAGAAAGCGCGCGCGCGCATCCACCACTTCCAGCGGCGCGCTCAAATGCGTGCCGAGGAGACTCACGACTCCCTCGCGTTCGCCGTCGCGCAAAAGCCCGTTGTCGACGAAGACGCAGAAGAGATTCTTGCCCACCGCGCGATCAATCAGACACGCCACCACCGAGCTGTCGACGCCGCCGCTCACCGCGCAAATGACACGCCCGTCCCCCACCTGGCCGCGGATCTCGCGCACCATCTCGTCGACGATCGAATCCGCCGACCAGTTGCGCTCGCAGTGGCACACGCTGAACAGGAAATTCTCGATGATCTTTTCGCCGTGCGCGGTGTGTTGCACCTCGGGATGGAACTGCACGGCGTAGACATTGCGCGGGGGGAAATGAAACGCGGCCAGCTCGCTGGACGTCGAGGTCGCGAGCACCTGCATGCCCGTGCTCTTGCCGTTGGAACGCACGCTGTCGCCGTGGCTCATCCACACCGTCTGCTCTTTGGGCGTGCCGTGGAAGAGCGGATGCTCCACATCGGCGTTGATGCTCGTGCGCCCGTATTCCGCCTTGCCCACGCGCACCACTTCGAACCCGAGGTCGCGGCTTACCAGCTGCATGCCGTAACAGATGGCAAGCACCGGAACATCCCAGCTCCAGATGTCGGATGGAAGCGTGGGCGCTCCCTCTTCGAACACGCTGGCCGGCCCGCCGGAAAGAATCACGCCGCGCGGTTTGCTCTCCAGAATGCGCTCGCGCGTTGCGCTCCACGGCAGGATCTGCGAAAACACGCCGCGGGCGCGGATACGCCGCGCGATGAGCTGCGTGAACTGGCTGCCGTAGTCGAGTATGACGATGCCGTTTTGCGCCATGTTCGTGGTTCTATAAATGACGGAAGTGGCGCCGGCCGGTGAACACCATCGCCAGGTTGGCGCCGTTGGCGGCTTCGATCACTTCGTCGTCGCGAATCGAGCCGCCGGGCTGGATCACCGCGGCGATGCCCGACTTCGCCAGCTCCATCACGCCGTCTGCAAACGGGAAGAATGCGTCCGAGGCGGCGACCGCACCCTTCACCTCGAGCCCCGCAATACCCGCCTTGCGCACCGCGAGGTGCGACGAATCGATGCGGCTCATCTGGCCCGCGCCGATTCCCACGGTGCCGTCCCGGTCAGCCACCACGATGGCGTTCGACTTCACGTGCTTCGCGACTTTCCACGCCATCTGCAGCGCGGTGGCTTCCGCCGCGGACGGTGTGCGCTTCGTCACCGTTTTCAATTCACCGAGCTCGGGAAATCCGCTGTCCTCGTCCTGGATGAGCGCGACGTCGTACATCCACACGCCCATCAGGGCGGGAGAAGGAGCGTTCCAGTATGGAGACGGGATTGTCACCACGCGCAGGTTTTTCTTTTTGGCGAATAAATCAGCGGCGTCTTTCGCGATCGAACGGGCGACCACGACTTCGAGGAACAATTCATTCATCTCTTCGGCAAGCTTGCCGCTGACGTCCCCATTCACCGCCACCACTCCGCCGAATGCGCTCACCGTGTCGGTCTTGAGTGCGCGCTGCCACGATGAGAGCGGATCACCGAGCCAGGCCGCGCCGCACGGATTGTTGTGCTTGATGATGGCGACGGCGCCGCTCCCGAGATCGCGCACCAGGGCAAACGCGCCCATCACGTCGAGGTAGTTGTTGAACGAGAGCTCCTTGCCCTGGAGCTGCGTCATGGCCGTGAAGGCCGAATCGCCGATGGTGCTGTAGAGAGCGCCGCGCTGATGCGAGTTCTCGCCGTAACGCACGTCGGTCACCTTGGTAAGGCCGATGGGAAGACGGGCCGGGAGCCCCTCCGCCGGCGCCTGCGTGCGCATGAAGCGGCTGATGGCCGCGTCGTAGGTCGCCGTGAGCGCAAATGCGTCCGCGGCCAGGCGCGTGCGCGTCGCGAGGCTGGTGACACCGTCGCGCTGGATCTCCTCGATCACGGCCGCGTACTGCGACGGATCGGTGAGCAGTGTCACGTGGCGATGATTCTTGGCCGCGGCGCGGATCAGCGTGATACCGCCGATGTCGATGTATTCGATCATCTCCCCCGCCGGCAGGCCCGCGCGATACTTCTCTTCGAACGGATACAGATTGACGATCACGAAATCGATGGGCGAGGTGCCGTGAGTTTCCAGCGTGCGCACATGTTCGGGGTTGTCGCGGTCGGCGAGAATGCCGCCGTGAATCTTGGGGTGCAGCGTCTTCACGCGTCCGCCCAGGATCTCGGGGCTGCCGGTGTATGCCGAGATCTCCTCCACCGCCATGCCCTGTTCCTCGAGGAACGCGCGCGTTCCCGACGATGCAATGAGGTGAATGCCGCGCGCCGACAACGCGGCCGCCAGCTCCGGCAGCCCGGTCTTGTCGGTGACACTGATCAATGCGGTGGACATTTTCATGGTTTGCTTCACAGGTATTTCTCCACGTTGCGTGTCGGGAACAGGAGGTCGTGCGCTTCGCGGTAGCGCGCAATGGTCTTCGTCACGACGTCGTTGGGAAGCTCGGGGCCGGGCGGGTTGTGGTCCCACCCGCTGGCGTCGAGATAGTCGCGAACGAACTGCTTGTCGAAGCTTTCCTGGCCGCGGCCGGGTGCATACTTGTCGGCGGGCCAGAAGCGCGACGAATCCGGCGTGAGCACCTCGTCGATCAGCGTAATGTGACCATTCACGAGGCCGAATTCAAATTTGGTGTCGGCCAGGATGATGCCCTTGGAGCGCGCGTAGTCGCGACCGCGCTTGTAGAGGTCGATGCTCGAGTCGCGGAGCGCTTCGGCCTGGTCGCGCGGGACGATCTGGCACATGCGCTCGAAGGAGATGTTCTCGTCGTGGCCCTCGTCTTCCTTGGTCGCCGGCGTGAAGATCGGCTCCGGCAGCTCGGCCGATTCGGTGAGACCGGCGGGAAGCTTGATGCCGCACACCGACTGCGACGACTTGTACTCTTTCCAGCCCGAGCCGCTGAGATAGCCGCGTACCACGCACTCGATGTCGAAGCGCTGCGCCTTGGTCACCAGCATGCTGCGTCCCGCGAGCTCCTTGCGATTCTTGAAGGGCTCCGGATACTCCGAGACCTCGGAGGTGAGAAAGTGGGTGCGCAGCGCCGATCCGAAGTGCTCGTACCAGCCGATGGTGATCTGGGTGAGCAGCACTCCCTTGCCGGGAAGGCGCGTGGGCAGGATGACATCGTATGCGCTCAAGCGATCGGTGGAAACGATCAAGAGCTTGTCGCCGAGGTCGAATACATCGCGCACTTTTCCCGCGCGCGAGGGCTTCAGTCCCAGGTCGGCAGTGCTGGCGAGTGCTTGCGGCATGGTCTGCTCCTTTATATATGGATGCAATTCCGACGAATCTGTCTACTCTTCGGTACCCAGCACACGGCGTTCTTCAATACGCAGCCGGCCGCGTGCAAAGAGATCGGCGGCGCGCGCCAGGATGCGATGCTCTTCCACCAGAATTCTCTCGCGCAGTATCTCGGCGTCATCGTTGTCGTGTACGGCGATGGCCGACTGCAGAATGATGGGTCCGCCGTCGAGTGATGCGTCGACGAAGTGAACTGTGCACCCCGCGATCTTCACTCCGTATTCGAATGCCTGGCGCTGCGCGCTGAGTCCCTTGAAGCTCGGCAAGAGCGATGGATGAATGTTCATCACGCGACCGGTGAACGCGTCGAGGACGTCGCCTTCCAGGATGCGCATGAATCCCGCGAGCACGATGAGGTGCACATCTTCGTCGCGGCAATGCCGCACGATGTCGGCCTCGGCACCGGGACGCAGGCGTCCGCGGCGCGGGCCCGCATCAATAACGTGCACGGGAATCTGGAAATCTCGAGCGACGGTGATGGCCGGCGCGGCAGGATCGTCGGTCACAAGACACGCGACGACGCAGGAGAACGCGGGGTCCTGGCAGCGCTCGGCGAGCGCCTTGAAATTGCTTCCCCGCCCCGAGGCGAACACCGCCACCCGGCATCGGCCCGTCGTCATTCCACGCCTTCCATGCCGCACTATATCACCGGCGTCGCCGCGGCACCCAGACCAAAAATGCCCGTTTTGCCGCGTCGCGAAGCCAACACCGCCATCTCCAGCCCGCTACCAGCACGCCGTAATAGATCCAGGGATTGGGCTCCGGAACATGGAACGGACCGGGCGTGATTCGCCCGCACACCTGGATCGCGTGCGTGGTCGCGAGCGAGAACGACCCGAGCAGGTGTCCCGGCCATTCCTGCGCGGGAAATACGCACACGAGCGCCACCACCGGTACGGCGGCGAGGAGCACAACCGTCAGCGGAAAGAAGAACACGACAGTGGCGAGCGGGCCGGCCACGCTCAGCACGTGAAAATGATGGAGCTGCAACGGTGCTATGAACACTTCGACGGCCACGCTCATCACGAACGCCGCGCCGAGCGACTTCATGGCCGCCACACTCCACCGTTTCAGCCGGTTTCCATCTGCGGTGGATGGGTGCCATTGATGCGGCAGCATCAACAGCACCACAAACGTGGCTGCAAACGAGAGCTGGAGTCCCACCGAACGCAAACACAGCGGTGATGCCACGGCCATCACCAGCAGCGCTTTCGCCAGCGCGTCGATGGGGCGCGCGGGGCGAATCACCGTGTGCGTCGCGATCAGGATCGCCGCCATCACGTACGCCCGCGTGAGGGATTCGATGTTCCCTACCGACAGCGTGTAAATGGTGAGCACGGCCAGGAGCGTCATGGAACGACCGCGCGGCCACAGACGCGTGGCGAGCAGCACACAGCCCGCGAGCGTGGTGAGGTGCATACCGCTGATGGCGAGAAGATGCGTGATGCCGAGCCGGCGCACCGCGTTGCGCACCGGCTCGTCCATCTGGGCGCGCTCGCCCAGCAGCATGCCGATAGCGAGCCCGGCGTCGCTCCCCATGGCGCGCGAGAGGCGCGTGCGCGCGAAACGGTGCAGCGGCCAGAACACCGCGCGCAGCGCGGGATTTCCACCGCAGCCGAGGCGTGTCACATCGCGTGCACGCACGCGCACCACGCCGGATGCGCCACGCGACGCGATAAAACTTCGCGTCGACGCCGTGGGATGTGTGAAACGCGCGCGCAATAGATAGCGGTCGCCGTACGCCGCATCGAAGCACTCCGCCCTCACCACAAGACACACACGACGTCCCTCGATTCGCGTGATGAAGTCGAACGTCGTGCCCTGCGGCCCGGACTGGGGAAAGCCGCCGACGATTCCGTCCAGCGTGACGTTCGCCGCCCCCGCGACCGCCGCCATGCGCTCCACGGCCTCGCAATCGCGCGCATAGTTGCTGCTGGCGCGCGCGCCCAATGCGCCCGCGCCGGCGGCGACGAGTAGAAAGAAGAGCCACGACGGGCGCCGTCGTACCAGCGCCGCCACGCCCACACTCGCGATCACAATCAGAAAGAGAGAAAGACGCCGCGCGATGCGATGAAGCTTCGCGTCGACGCCGTGGCATGTGTGAAACGCGCGCGCAATAGATAGCGGTCGCCGTACGCCGCATCGAAGCACTCCGCCCTCACCACAAGACACACACGACGTCCCTCGATTCGCGTGGTGAAGTCGAACGTCGTGCCCTGCGGCCCGGACTGGGGAAAGCCGCTGACGAT
>DATNGX010000066.1:0-5912 GCA_035605755.1 Candidatus Krumholzibacteriia bacterium | reverse complement strand
ACATCTATTGCGCGACGAAGGGCGCGCGCGATCGCGCGCGGGTCTTTTCCGCATACGGCCTGCTTCCAGAAGCCGATGCAGACCAGTCCGCCGCGCCCGGCAATGCGTCCGGCGACGTCGTCGGAAATGTTCCGCGGACCGGGACATGTCGACGTCAGACCTGTGTGAGAAACCACGACGGGTCGTGACGTGATAGCAAGGACGTCATCGATGGTTGCACTCGAGGCGTGAGCCAGATCGATGATACCTCCCAGTTGGTCGATACGCGCGACGACGCGACGACCCAGTGGCGTGAGCCCGCCCTTGCGCCAGCCCGCGGATGACCCGCCGACCTCGTTGTCGTACATGTGCGCGATGCCGAATATGCGGTAGCCGGCGTTGAAAAGGGAATCGACGCGTGCGACATCGCCGTCGATGGCGTGGAGCCCCTCCAGCAACAGCACGCCGCCGATACGGGAATCATCCGCCATGTCCTGGCGCGACGTGATCACGTGCAAGCGCCCCTGTGACGCAATCGCGGCCGTATGCAGCTTCTCCGCGAGCACCAACGCGCGCTGATACGGATCGAACCAGGCACGGCGCGGCCAGTGCGAGGCAATCGCCACCGCGGGCAGAATGTCGAGGACGGGAAGAGTACGGTAGTAGTTGGAGTCGATGTGCATGCGCGTGGTCGCCGAAAACACGGCCAGCTCGAAGCCGCCGCGCTCGAGGCGCGGGAGATCAACCAGACCGCGCGAGCTCGGTTCGAGAATGTTGCGATCCCACAGGAGCGCGTCATTGTGAAAGTCACCGATCCAGAGTGAATCGTGAAGCGCTTGCGCCTCTGCAGGTACGGGGTGTGGCTTGCCGGTCGTGCGGTTGAGCAATGCATCCACCGGGTTCACCACGAGAAGCGCCGCGACAAGCACGAAGGCGATCGCGGCCAGGAACACGATGAGGCGTCGCATGGGGGCTAGAGATTAGCGGAGGCTGGAAAAAAAGAAACGAGAGTAAAACCCCCAACTACCGTGCGTAGATCGCCCATCAGAGGCTCATGCGGCAACCGTTGGCTATCCAATAGCGTGAAGAGCGGAAGCACACGAACAGGCGAGGGATTGCTCTCGTTTGAAAAGAGTCTAGAGAAGGACGGGCGTCATTGTCAACGCCGTGGACAGTAGGATTGTGGCCTGTGGGCGCCGTGAACTGGCTCACAGCTAATGTGGCGGTTGAACTGGTGGTGGCGGTGTCCCCGGGTGTCTCGCTGGCCTGGCGGGCATCAAGGGACACCGCGCGCGGTTAGCGTTTTCTAAGCCACCAGAACAAGTCGACGAGCTCGATTCGCATTAGGGGCAACCCCTTTCAAAAGGGAAACCTGAATCAACCCATCGGCGCGACGCCAAACGGTGCCGCGTCAACGCCGGGTGTCGCATAGGCCATGCCCCGGGCCGGAACAGTGTGCCCCTACGGGTTAGCACAATCCCCTAAGCGCTTTTACGCAGAGCAATTACGCTGGTCAGGTCGTCGTCGCGGCGGCCCTCGCCGAAGGCGGTGATGGTCGATAGCAGTGCATTTTGCAACTGGTCGGGTGGTAAGTTCCGGTTCGACCGGATGAACTGGACCAGGCGATCTTCGCCGAATTCCTCCCCACGGGCGTCATGCTGCTCGGTCACCCCGTCGGTGTAGAGGAAGAGCAGGTCGCCGGGCTGGAAGGCCACCGTGCCCTCGTGGAAGCGATGCAGGCGGCTCGCACCCAGCACCATCCCGCCGTTGCCGAGCCTGTCGATGAACCCGCGGGTGGAGAGCAGGGCCGGGCACTGGCCGGCATTGGAAAAGGTGAGGGTCGAGCG
The DNA here is from genome assembly GCA_035605755.1 of Candidatus Krumholzibacteriia bacterium. Taxonomy (GTDB): domain Bacteria; phylum Krumholzibacteriota; class Krumholzibacteriia; order WVZY01; family JAKEHA01; genus JAKEHA01. Next base: position 4,086 of record DATNGX010000066.1, on the reverse strand, counting down.
CGACAGGTCGAGCACGCCACAGAAGAAGGTGGCGAACTGGCCGGGCTTGGCGTGATCGATCAGGTAATCGTTGAGCTCCTGGTTGAGGGCCGCGGGCGCGAGGCCGCCTTTGAGCGCGCGATTCTTGAACACCGCCTGCAGCGATGCCATCAACATGGCGGCCGGAATTCCTTTCCCGCTCACATCTCCGATCGCGATCACGATGCGCTCGTCATCGAGGGCGAAGTAGTCGTAGTAGTCGCCGCCCACTTCGGTGGAGCTCACCATCTGCCCGTGCAACTCCACACCCTGATGTCGCGGGGGCGAAGCAGGGAGGAGCGCGCGCTGCACCTCGCGCGCGAGCAGTACTTCACTCTTCAAGCGTTCTTTCTCGATCATGGACTTCACGAGCTCGGTGTTCTCGATCACGAGTGCCAGCTGCTCGCCGAATGTTTCCAACAGCTCGCCGTCGGCGCGGCCGTACACGAGTCCCGAGCGTTTTTGTCCGAGCAGTGCCAGGCCCAGGAGCCGGTCGGGCGCCGCGATGGGCACGCACACCGAGAGCGAGGGCAGGCGCAGTATCGCGCGTGAGTCGGCATCGATCTGCGGCCGCTCCCATGAGCGATCCAGAAACTCCACCAAAAGCGGCGTGCGATAGCGCGTGAAGTAACGCCCCAGGAAACACTCGGGATTGAATTCTGCCGGGAGCGCGCCGGCGACACCGGGCACGGCCTGCGCGGTTCCGACCGCCGAGCGCACCAGCGAGAGTCCGCGGTCACTGCCGCGCAGATACACTGCCGTGAACGACGGGTGCAGCAGCGCCTCGCAGCGCTCGAGGAAATGATCGAGCACCTCTTCGTGGGTGGTGGCGCGCGAGGCCCGGCGCCCGAAGTCGATCACTTCCTGTTTGTACACGAACTCGGCGCGATAAAAGATACGGTCCACGATCTCCTGCAGCCGCGTGCGCAGCGGTGCGAACACGATGGCAAGCACGAGCACCGCGGCCGGCATCCACGCAAACTCGGAGAGCCCCAGCTCGCGCGAGAGGAATCCGCCCACCGTGTGCACGACCACGTAATAGCCGGCCACCAAGAGGCCGGTGAGAAGCGCATAAAAGAGACTCTTGCGCACCACCGTGTTGAGCTCGATGGCGCCGTGCTTGAGGATGGCATAGCCGAACCCGAGTGGAACCAGCCCGAGGCACAGCTCCGCGATCAACGTGCCGTGGGATGCGGCGCCACGTACGATGCTGGCGTAAAGGGTCGTCGCGGCGAACGGCGTGAGTCCCACCAGGGTCGACAGGATGACGACGCGCAGTTTCTGTTTCTGCGCACGCGGCGCGCGGCGGTAGGAGCGGATGAACACCGCCAGCGATGCAATCACGTACGTCGCGAAATACACGGCCGACGCGGTGAGCAGCGCCGTCTCCGAGCCCGGGATCGGCGGTTGCAACGCGAAGCCGCGCACCGCGAGAAACGTGCTCATGGCGATCAGCAACAACGCTGGAATGTAGAGTTGTGCGGTGCGCCAGCCGCCGCGTTCGCGTCCGCCGCGATCCGGAAACCGCATGAAGAAATGCAGCAGCGTGGCAGGGAAGACGAGCACGAATGCGTCGCCGGCAATTTCTCCCGCCAGTTGCAGGAACGGGCTCGCCGATGCCGGACGGTCGGTGAGCAGGTACGCAAGAATCGATGAATTGGCGGCGAAGAGCACGCCGAGCGTGTCGGGCCGCCGCAAGTACACCCACATACCCACGGCGAGAAACGCAAGCGCGAGCAACAGGAGTCCGGCGCGCTCGACGAGCAACGAACGCGGCGCGCGCGTGTAATGGACCGCCGCATGCAGCGACACTCCATCACGACGCAGCTCGAAATCCTGCGGCGTCATGTTGCGATTGCTGGCGACCAGGTACTGGTAGTGCGCCAGATTCCGAAGCCGTTCACCATCGATGGACACCAGCGCGTCGCCGGCGCGAATCCCGCTGTGCGCGTTGGGACCGTCCGCGCGCACGTTCTGCACCGTGAGGTTCTGCGTCTCGATTCCCGAAAACGGCGCGATGACGCGCTCGTGCGCGCCCGGAATCTCGAGCAGCAGTATGGAGAGGACGAAGACCAGGAGCGCGGGGCGCATCGCGGCGCCGAGTCGATCGCGGGGCTGGATGCTGCGGGCCGGGGAAGTCATGGACGGGAGCGTGGCGACGTTGCGTTCGCAGTGTCAAGGGTTTCTGGGCGTGGCAGCGCCCCGAACCCCGAGTAGAATCGCGTTGCGGGGGCGGTTTTCGTATGCTACTCTACGAATTCTAAATCAATTACCTCGTATTGCTCAGGAGTTACACGGAATGACGACGACCTCCGCGCGCCGGCACAAAAAGAATCTCAACGAAGACCAGCTGGTCACCACCACCTTTCGCCTGACCGAATGGGCCCAGGCTCATTTCAATCAGGTCATTATCGGCGTCGTGGCGCTGGTGGCCGTGGTTGCCGTCCTCGTGTTCGTCGCCAACAGCCGCGAGAGCGGCGCCAAACAGGCCGAGCGCCAGATGGGCGAGGCCATGACGCTGATGACGCAGGGCGAGTACGCCTCCGCCAAGGGCACCTTCCAGCAGGTGAGCGAACGCTTCGGTGGCGCCCAGGGTGCGGCCGCGCGCTTCTTCAAGGCCGAGTGCGAGATCAAGCAGAACGACTATCAGGCCGCCGCTGACGACTACGATGCGTACCTCGCGCGCGTGAAGGATTATCCGCTCTTCGAGGCGTCCGCCCACATGGGCAAGGCCCTCGCGCTGGAAGGTCTGGGGAACTACATCGAAGCGGCCAACAGCATGGCTGCCGCCGCCGAAAAGATCGATGCGAAGGATCCCCGTCATTTCGACGCGCTGTACAGCGCCGGTGACTTCTACAATCGTGCCGGTCGTGTGAACGATGCAGTCAAGTATTACGAGATGGTTGCGAAGGATGGCACGGGCGAGCTCAAGGAACGCGCCACCATCGCTGCCGCCATGTTGAAGTAGCCCCCCACGGGCGAAGGTTGCCGTTGGCATCACGATCTCCCGCCACAGATCTCGATCGCACCACACCCGCCGACCACGAGCGCTGGTACGCAGCCGTAGGCTATCTCTTCTTCCTCTGTTTTCTGGCCCTGTGGAAATCGCGCCAGAGCACGTTCGTGCGTTTTCACGCGCGCCAGGCCTTCCTCCTGTTCCTCGCCGAATGCGTGGCCTTCATTGCCCTCGTCGTCATCGACCGCACGGTAGGGAGACTACCCTTCGTCGGCTTGATCCTCGTCGTGATCGCGCAAGTCTTCGTGTATCTCACCGCGCTCTTTCTCTCCGTCACCGGCTTCGTCAAAGCACTCTTCGGTGAGCTGTGGCCCATGCCGTTCTTTGGGCCGTACCGCGAGAGAATTCCACCGCTCTAAAAGTCTCGGGAACCGACAGGGGAGGCCACGCTGGCATTTGAGGGCCGCCTGTCGGCGGCCTACTAGATGGCGCATAAGATACATTATGTTAACTATAGCCTGTGACCGGCTGAGTGGGATGCAGTTCTCAACCGGCGATGCACTCCGCCCACCCAGCCGGTCACAGGAGCTAGTTACACATAATGTGGACGAGGTGGACGCTGTGGTGCGTCCCGTGTTGGCTGGCTATACAACGACGTTGACGAGTCTGTTCTGAATAACGATGACCTTCTTCGGGTCTCGTCCGGCCAGCTCTTCGATGACTTTCGGATGCCTCAGTGCGATGGCTTTCATCTCTGCTTGTTCCGTGCCTGTCGGCACGGTTTCGCGTGCGCGGATCTTGCTGTTTACCTGGATGACGAGGTCGAATTGTTCGGCCTTCACGAATGTGGGATTCGCGGCGGGCATGGCCATCTTGAAGATGGATTCGCGGTGGCCGGTGCGTTCCCAGAGCTCTTCGCAGATGTGCGGCGTCATGGGCGCCAGTAGACGTATGAGCGCATCAAAGGTGAAGCGCAGTAATTCGGCGCGTTGGGGGCTGCCGGACTCAACGGATTCTTCGCCGAATGGCGCGAGGACATTGTTGAGCTCCATGAGCGCGCTGATGGCTGTATTGAATCTGAAGTGATCGCTGACATCGTTCTGCACGCGATC
>DATNGX010000065.1:0-5065 GCA_035605755.1 Candidatus Krumholzibacteriia bacterium | reverse complement strand
GAGACCCGCGAGCAGAAGAAGGGTGAGCGACAGTCCCACGATCACGAGCATCTGGGGTTTGGAGAAAAGCCAGATTTCGGAGAGATGACTGCTCAGTACCGGCGGCAACACCGATACCAGCGATACCACCGTCAGCATGACCACGATCGCGATCAGCGACCAGTTCATATACGAGCCGCGGTTGATGCTTGTGTGAACGCCGCCCATGGATGCGGCGCTTGATTTCGGATCGTGGTTCGACATGGCAGTTTCTTCCCCTTTTGGACAGTTCCGTCGAACCCAGAAAGGCAAGTCTTGTGCCGAGACGCGCGCGCGACAGCGCGCGAAAAATATTACCGGGCGGGCATATATGTCCCTTCCAACATTTCACGAAAAGTTCGCAACGACGTCCGGGCCGTCACCGTGTAGCGCGGAATCTCGAAATGCTCCGTATCCGAAAGTGCAAGACGTCCGCCATGCAACGCAACGTTGGGCCGGGCGCGCAAAGCGCACGTGCGCGTGAAGCCGGCCTGGATCGCGACCTGATCGACGGCCGCATTTCCGAAGCCGTAGGGCCAGGCCAGGTAGTGCGGCGTGCGGCCGATCTGTTGCTCGATCATGACGCGCGACTTCGCAAGATCATCGAAGAGAACGCTGTCCCAGCGTGTGCCGACCGCGCGCGCACTGGGATCTTCACTGGCGGCGAGGTACACCGGCTTGAGATCGTTGTGCGCCCCCACCTTGTAGTGCATGTCGTGCGTGTGTGATTCGATGTCGAAGACACCGCTGCGCTGCATCTCGCGCAGATGTTTCCAATCCAGACAACGCATGCCGTTCCACGTCGTTCCCAAGCGTGACGTCACCACAAAGAGAGTGGCGTGCAGGTTGTACTTCTCGAGCACGGGGTAGATGTACCTGTAGGCGCTCTCCTCGCCGTCATCGACGGTGATCACGACCGAATTCGCCGGCAGCTCGCGCCGTCCCATCTGCCACTCGTGCACATCGTCGAGCGTTACCGTGTGATATCCACGCGCAACCAGGTACTGCATCTGCCTCTCGAAGCCGCGACGACTCACCTTCCAGATTTCGGAATCGTCGAGGAGCGGCAGACTCAACACCACGTAGCCGAACACGCGCGCAAACTGCAAAGGGCCGCCGGGACCGCGCACGTAGTGATAGCAGAGAACGGGAATGCGTTCGGCGGGAACGAAGGGAGCATTCTCATCATATGCCGCCCGGCGCGCGGACTCCTGCTTTCCGCCGCGCATGTCGAACGTCACCATCACGGCGATGGCGAACGTGAGCAGCAGGGCGGCTGCGGCCGCCACTCCGATTCCGACCCAAACTTCCCGCCGGCGCGTCATGTGCGAATACTAATCGTGGTGGGTGTAGTCGAGACCGACGAAGAAGCCGTCGGCCGCGTAGCCTTCGCGCGAGTCAAGGCGCGAATTCGAATTGTAGTAGCCCGCGGTGAGCGTGAAGCGCGGGACCAGGACGAACGAGCCCGACACGTCGAAGCGTCCCACATTGAACCAGTCGTCTCCATTCTCCTTGTCGAAACCGAAGCGGCCGCCGATGTGGCCGCGCGCGCGTTTCGAGAACGTCATGTCGAGTGCCAGCTCTTGGTAGATGCTCCAGTACTGGCGCGGATCGTAGTAGCCGTTGTCGGGGTCGGTCTTCGTGAATCCGAAGTAGCCGAAACCCGTGGTCGAGGTGAAGCGGTGATTGAGGTGCACGGGCAGGCGCCACAGCGGCTGCCAGATCAGGCGATCGCCGGCCGCGTAGCGCGTGTTGTCGTCGCTGTAGAACGTGACACCACCCGATGCCGAGTTCATCAGGTTGGAGCGGAAGCGCCAGTCCGCGCCCAGCGTGAACTCATCGAGCGAGATGCCGCGGAAGATGGCATCCGGATTTGTCAGCGAACCATGGAAAAACCCAAGGTCGTAGCGCGTCCAGTCGCGCGGCGAAAACGTCACATAGCCGTCGATCGTGAACAGATCGAAGTGGCCGTTCTTCCAGTACGGCTGGGCGTTCAACTGCGAACGGTCGAACGCGTTCCACTGGTAGCCGGCGGCTGCGCGCAGCGACCATTGGTCGTTGAAGCGCCGCGACAAGATTCCCGCCAGCCAGTCGCGGGATACGTCGGGGCGCAGCGGCTGTGTGAACCGGCCGTGGCCGTACTCAACACCGACGCGCGACAGCGCGTTCGGGGCAAACATCAAATCGACCGTGTGCGTCCGGCGTTTGATGTCGTCGGTGTCCTTGTTCTGTTCGTACATGTACGTCAATTCCGGCGCCATGGACCGATTGACATCGTTGCCAAACGACCTTGCAAAAGGCGTCGGCCGCGTTGTGCGCAGCGTGGTCGGCGCATAATCCGAGCGACCCGCCCAGTACTGCGAAGCGGCGAGTCCCTCGCGCGCGTCCGTGTTGTTGGGATGATCGCGGACGATGTCCTTGTAAATCCACGATGCGTCGCGATGCTTGCCCATCCAGTTCATCACCTGGGCCTGTCCCAGCCGGGCGTCGATATTCGTGGGATCGTGCGCGAGCACGGCTTCGTATTCGCGGAGCGCGGCTTCATGATCATCGCGCCAGCTCTCCGCGCGCGCCAGACCGATGCGCACCTCGTCTTCCCGATCGCCCGCATGCGGCAGCGCCGCCCGATAGGTCGCGATTGCATCCTTCAGATGCCCCGCCCACGCCTGCGCCCGTCCCAACCCGATCTCACCATCGATGTCGTCAGGATGCACGGCAAGATGCGCGCGATAGAAACCAATCGCACTGTCAGGCTTGTCGGTCCACGTGTACTGATGGCCCAGCTCGAGATTGAGCTGCGAAGCGAGCGCGGAGTCGCGCGCAATCGCACGGTGGTACCAACGGATTGCATCGGCATGCCGATCAGCCGCAGCGGCGACGCGCGCACTATCCAGACACGCCTCTGCCGAGTACGTCTGCGCATAGGATGACACCGCAGCCCCCGTGAGCAGACTCAGAGCGATCGCAATTATGCCAAGCGGCTGCTTCATTCTCCTCGTACGGGCTTCCATCTTACCGGACCGTCCGCGGGTTTCTTGAAGATGGCGCCCGGTGTGGCGATCGATGTCACCACGGCCATGAGTACCCAGTACAAGAGCGGATAGAACACGGCCGTGAAATAGTACAGCGGAATACGGCGGTCATAGCGCCGGTCCAACAACACGCCCGTGAGCAGTTGCGCCAGACACATGGTGCCGATCAACATACCCCACCAGTTCGGAATGGGAGACGCGCCCACCGGCGGATAACCCATCGCATAGCAGAATATCCACAACGAGGTGAGAATCAAAAAGCAGTACGCCCACGCGATGGAAAGCCACGATTCCCAGATCAGCGGCCACAGCCGCCGGTGCTCCCACGCAAACGCTTCGCTGCCATGACGGCGCAAGACCTGCGCGAGTCCGCGCGCCCAGCGGCGGCGCTGGCGCCACAGGCCGCGCAGGGTGGCGGGCACGCGCATCCACACCACGGCGCGCGGCTCGTAACGAATGTCCCAGTGCTGGAGCTGGAGCTTCCACGAGAGATCGATGTCCTCGGTGGCCATGTCGGGGCTGTAGAGGCCGGAGTCGATGATGGCGGCGCGATGGAACGCGCCCACCACGCCGCTCATGGTGAGGATGCGTCCCCACACGCGCTGCGAGCGGCGCTGCAGTGAAATGATGGCGGTGAACTCGATCGCCTGCAGCTTGCACAAGAGCGTGTCACGGTTGTACACGCGCGGATTGCCGGTCACCGCACCCACGCGCGGGGACTTGAAGTGCGGCACCACGACATTGAGAATGCCGGGATCGGGAATCGCATCGGCGTCCATCACCAGAAAGATCTCGCCGGTGGCGCAGCGGATGCCGTCATTGAGCGCCATGGCCTTGCCTTCGTTCATGAGCTTGCGCACCAGGCGCGCGCGGCCGTCGCGCACAAAGGGAAGGATGCGGCGCGTGGTGAAATCGGTGCTGCCGTCGTCCACCACGACGACTTCGAAGTTGGGATAGTTGATGGCGAGAATGCCGCGAATGGTTTCTTCGATGTGATCGCTCTCGTTGTACGCCGCAATGATGACCGAGACGCGCGGCGTGTATTCGGGATCGAGCTCGGGCAGGATCTCGTCGCTCTTGCGCTCACGACGGAGAAAGTAGGTGAGCGATACCAGCACCAGCACGCCGCTTGACACCAGTGGATACCACGCAAAGAACGACAGCGCGAAGAGGTAGATGCGGCTCTGTTCGATGGCTTCGAGGATGGAAATGAGATCGATCATCTATTCCTCGGGCACCGTATCGCTGACACGGAACAGCTTGTGTCCGTACGCGGAGTTCTCGTCCGCCAGCTCGATGATGGACACTTCGATGTAACGGGCGCGGTGCAGCATGTCCTCCTGCTCGGTGAACTTGCGGCCGAGAAAGTCCGTGATGGGAAGCCGCGGTATGGCGCGACGACCACGCCGGCGCGTGCGTTTGTGAATGCGCAGATTGTGGAAGATCCACAGCCAGTCAAACAGCGTGATGGCCGCCACCAGCGTGGCCACAATGACGAGCGCGCGCTTGGTTTCGGCCGTGATCGGCTGCTGCATCACCAGGTGCCAGTAGAAGCAGAAGACCACCCACAGCACGATGCCGAAGAGGATATGGATGACGGTTCGAGTCATGGCAGAGTTGTGGCCTGACGACGGTGCACCAGTAGCAAATGAGGGAAACTGCAATGCCCATGCCCCGGAGAGCGAGGGCGGGCAAGGGAGCATGAAGGCTGATGGGGGAGAGTAGCGCCGTGGGCGCTGCGGAGCAAGCCCCGTATGGTGGGTGAGACCCGGCAGTTCGTGCCGGTGCGACGCCTATTTCAGCAGTGTGATTTTCTGCGTGCGCGTTGCGCCCGCGGATTCGATACGCAGCAGATACACGCCCGATGCGACGCGGTTGCCGGAGTTGCCGCTGCCGTCCCAGGTGACACGGTGCGCAGCGTGCGGCTCGGTCCCGTCTACAAGAGTTCGCACCAGCGCACCGCGCGCATCATACACGCGCAGACGCACGTGGCCCGCGGATGGCAGCGCGTACTC
>DATNGX010000064.1:0-3221 GCA_035605755.1 Candidatus Krumholzibacteriia bacterium | reverse complement strand
CGGACCCTGCAACACGAGCACCACGAGCTCGTCGGCGCGCGCGAGCACGAGCAGCTCGGCGATGACTTTGCCCTTGGTGGTGGTGATGAGCGCGGGGCACGACCGGCCGGGACCGACTTTGCTCACGTCGTTGGTGACCATGGCGTTCAAAAAGCGCACACGGTCCTTGCCGCGCAGGCGCAACACGCCGGCGACGGCATGATCGATGATCCCCACGAAGTGGGTCAGCGCCTCGTACTCGGTGGCAGGATCGGTGTAGGTGTCGGGGAGCATCGTCACGAGCATGACCTAAACATCCGCAAGCGTCACGGTCTCGAAGAACTCGTGGAATTTCTGTTCCAGGCTGGTGAGCCCGTTTTTCACCGTGCAGCGATCTTCAATGGAGCAGCAGCCATCGTTGCTCGTGCACATCACCATGTGCACCGGGCCCTCGATGGATTCGAACACCTGCGCCAGCGTGATGTGCGACGGATTGTGAATCATGCGGTAGCCGCCGCCGCTGCCTTTGTGCGCCTCGATGATTCCGCTCTGCGCGAGGCTCTGCAGAATCTTGGCCAGCAGGTTGGGCGGCAGGTTGAAACGCGTCGCAATCTCCTTCGCGTTGGCCAGGTTGCCTTCGGGAAGGGAAGCGATGTGCTTCAGGGCGATCAGCCCGTAATCGGTTTTCATCGAGATTCGAATCATGGAGTTTCAGCCGCCGGGGGGGTACCGCGTGGCCAGCCCTATAATAAGGAGATAAGGGGGCGGTTTCAATCGCCGCCCGAATGCTCAGAAAGCGGCCCGGAAATCCTGAGCCAGCAGGCGGTGGAAGTGGAGCTCGCCCTGCTCCTTCTTGACCGAGTAGCGGCCGCGGTCGTATGACGACGAGCCCAGCCCTTTCTGCACCGACTCGCAGATGTCGACGTCCTCCTGCTGTACGACGTCGCTGGACGCGAGGCTCTTTTCCACGAAATCCTGGTCACCCGCCGTTTCGGGCGTGAAATAGTAGTCGAAGATCACTTCGGTCTCATCGTGGCCGTGCGGGATCACCCAGTTGGTGTCCATCATCGGACCGTAACGGTTGATCATGAGGTTGGGATAGAGCCACGCGTACAGGACCCTGTCGCCGATGCGCTCGGAAAAGTCGCTGCCTTTCTCACCGTCACCACCCGCGCCCGCGCCGGACTGAATGGAATAGCGCTCGAACACTTCGGTCCGGTACGAATCCATGTCGAGCTGCGCGGCCAATCCCTTGTGCAGATAGTCCACGTGGTAACCGCCGTCGAGATAATTGTCAACGTACACCTTCCAGTTGCACGCGAGGCGATACTTGCGCCGCGCGACGAACTGCAGGTTGTCGATCTGCATCGCGCGCAGTCGTCGTTCGAGCTCGGTGAGCTGTGGCGTGAGCGCGGTGGGCGACTTCGACATCGAAATGAACAACAGATCGCACCACGATTCGACAGACATGGGCACGAGCCCGAACGCGCCGCGGTCGAAGTCCTTCACGGCTCCGAGCTCGGGCGCTTTGAGAAGTCGTCCGTCCAGGCCGTACGTCCAGCCGTGATACGGGCACACGAGGGATTCGGTGCAACCCGCGCCGCTCATCACCTGTGCCGCGTGATGACGGCACACGTTGAAGAATGCATTCAGATGTCCGTCCTGATTACGTACGATGACATGCGGCTCGCCGGTGATGGAGCCGGCTACATAGTCTCCTGTAGATCGAATCTGGTCAGCACGTGCCGCGATAAGCCAGTTGTTGCGAAAAACCGTGTCACGCTCGAGCTCGTAGAAGCGCGCGTCGTTGTACCACGATGAGGGCGGTAGCCACGCAGACTCCAACGGGACCGCGGCATCGAAGCGCGCGACTTCATCGCGCAGCCATGGCGTGTGATGACTGGAATAGGTAGGCATAAGTCTGAGTGCAGGTCAGGTTCATTTTGCGCCAATTGGCGCGCCAGTAGAAGGGCTTTTTAGGTAATCCCATCCCCCGCGATTAGTGTTTTGCCGACCAACGTCACTTACTAGACTTCCTAAGACGAAAGAACAGATGGGTGTCCGAGTGCTGACGCTGCCGCTTCAGGAGCGGCGACTTTATGGCAACACGAGTTTTAATCGCAATCAGTCAGCGCTTGTACCGGGAGGCGCTTCGTGACGCGCTCACCCAGCGCCTCGGGGTCGAAGTGGTTGCCGAGGCGGCCGACGGCCGTGAGACGCTCATCCAGGTCAAGGAAGCTTCGCCGGATCTGGTGATTCTGCAGCCGGGCTTGAAAGAGCTCAACGGCGCGGAAACCATCCGGCAAATTCACATCGACAAGCCGGACCTGCCTGTCATCGCGGTGTCATCACATTCCGACTATCCCCTGGTGATGCGTGTGCTCAAAGCCGGCGCGCGCGCGTTCATTCTCACCGACGGGGGTCTGGAAGAATTGCAGCGCGCCGTTCAGGCCAGCATGGAAGGCCGGATTTACTTGAGCCCCGGGCTCGAGGCGACCATCGCGCGCTCACTGGGCGAACCGTCTTCCACCGCGAGCGAGATTCTCACCCATCGTGAGATCGAAGTGCTGCAGCTCCTCTCCGAAGGCAAGTCGACCAAACGCGTGGCCGAGACGTTGTCCGTCAGCACCAAGACAGTCGAGACGCACAGGCTTCACATCATGGCCAAGCTGCGGCTGTACAGTATCGCGGAGCTCACCAAGTACGCGATCCGCCAGGGCATCACCACCATCGCCAACTGACCATTTTCGGGCCCGCCCGGGCCCGTTTGCCGCCTTTCGCCGCTTCCTGTAGACTGGCGGCGAGTATCTCCAACCATTCATGAAGTCCGAATTCGAGCTCATCGATGCTTTTGCGCGGCGCATCCGCCGCGCCGGCGCACAGCCGCGTGGAGTCGTGGTCGGCGTGGGCGACGACGCCGCCGTGCTGCGGCCCAACGCGCGCGAGGATCTCGTCGTCACCACCGATTCGCTCGTCGAGGGCGTTCACTTCGAGCGCCGCTGGCTCTACGGCGTCAATCTGGGCCGGCGCCTCGCGGCCGTGAATCTCAGCGACATTGCGGCCATGGGCGCCGAAGCGCGTTTTGCGCTGGTGTCATTCACCATCCCGCGCGGGACTCCGCAGAGCTTCGTGGAGGACATCGAACGCGGCGCGGTGGCCATGCTCGCCCGTTACGGTGCGCAGGTGGTGGGCGGCAACGTGACGTCGACGCGGGGCCCTCTGGTGTGCGACATGACAATCAT
>DATNGX010000063.1:0-9385 GCA_035605755.1 Candidatus Krumholzibacteriia bacterium | reverse complement strand
CGTGATGAAAAACTCCACGCCGAAAATCCCCGCGCCACCGAGACGGTCCGTCACCACTTTCGCCATGCGCTGCGCCTCGCGCAGTTGTTCGACGGTGAGAGGCGCGGGCATCCACGACTCCATGTAATCGCCGCGCTCCTGGCGGTGACCGATGGGGTCGACGAACAGCGTCGGTCCGTCCCACTGCCGGATGGTAAGCAGAGTAATCTCGAGGTGGAAGCGGATGAACTCCTCGACGATCACCTTGTGCTCGTCGCCGCGGCTGTTTGTCACCGCGTAGTCCCACGCCGCGCCCAGCTGATCGGCGCTTCGCACTTCCGACTGTCCCTTGCCTGACGACGACATGACGGGTTTTATCACGCACGGAATGCCTGTGTGCTGGACCGCCGCGCGCAATTCTTCGAGCGATGTCGCGTACGCATATTTTGCGGTGCGCAACCCGAGCTCTTGCGCCGCCACTTCGCGGATGGCCACGCGATTCATGGTGAGAAACGCGGCCTCCGCGGTTGGAATCACGGTGATGCCCTGCTCTTCGAACTCGCGCAGCTTCTCGGTGCGGATGGCCTCGATCTCGGGAACAATCATGTCGGGCTTGTGCTTTTCCACCACGCGGGCCAGCGCATCAGCGTCGAGCATGGGAATCACTTCGAACGCGTCCGCCACCTGCATGGCGGGCGCACCCGCATAGCGATCGACGGCGACGACCGTCTTCCCCAGGCGTTTGGCGGAGATGACGACTTCTTTTCCGAGCTCTCCGGCGCCGAGGAGCATGATCTTCTCGACGCGTTGTCTTACTTGATGGGCCAAATCAGCTCGGTTTTCCATTTGGAGGGGTCGGGCTCCAGGCCCGGGTCGGTCCAGTACACTTCCCACTGCGGACCCGCGGAGTCTCGGGCGTTTTCGCGCAGCCACACGTGCAGCGCGTCGTGGGCATCGGGGAGTTTGTCATACGGTCCCATGTGCACGGTGGTGGCCACTTCACCTTCGGGAAGCTTCCCCGGTGTGACGCGTCCATCGGCGGGCAGCGGCTTGGGCACCGGGAGTCCGCCTTCGATGTCCACCTTCTCGTTGTCGAATGCGTGATAGCGCGTGAACGGCGGACCGCTGGGCGCGATACCACTCTTGCGACAGTAGCGCCACACTTCGGGGAGGATCTCGCCCAGCATGGCTCCCAGCTCCGCCACGTGGCACTGCACGCGGATGCTCATCACATCCTGGGCCGTCACTTTGCGGGTTTCGATCTGGTAAGGCATGACGCCGCAGTATACGGCGCACCATGGGCGGGTTCAAGTCGGTGTTCCTACGGAGCCATAAGCCGCGGCCTCAGCGGGTCCGGCCGCGCTTCTTACCGCGACAGAAGCAATCCAGCGCGTGGTCATTCACGAGCCCTGTCGCCTGCATGAATGCATAGCAGATGGTCGAGCCCACAAAGCGGAATCCGCGCTTCTTGAGGTCCTTCGACATCGCGTCCGACTCGCGCGTTTTGGCAGGAATCTGCGACAGACTCTTCCACGAGTTCTGGATTGGTTTTCCGCCTACAAACGTCCAGATGTAGGCGTCGAAGCTCCCGAATTCCTTCTGAACGGCAAGAAATGCGCGCGCGTTGTCGATGGTCGATGCCACCTTGAGACGGTTGCGTACGATGCCGGGGTCGGCGAGCAGCGATTTCACTTTGCGGGCATCGTACCGTGCAACTTTTCGGGGATCAAAGTTGTCAAACGCACGCCGGTACCCGTCCCGTTTGTAAAGAATCGTGCGCCAGTTGAGGCCCGCCTGCGCGCCCTCGAGCGTCAGCATCTCGAAAAAATGCCTGTCGTCATGGCTGGGAACGCCCCATTCCTCGTCGTGGTAGGCGATCATCAAGGGATCGGTGGCTCCGGCCCAGCTGCAGCGAGTCTTTGGTGCCATGGGAACTCCCAAAAGGTTGGATGACGCGCTTGCGCGCGCCGCGCGGAGCCAATATAGTTGACCGTCGTCCCAGCGGACAAGGAAGGAACCTACTGCATGAAGTCGCTCCGCGTTGTGCCCGCGCTGGTTTGCGCCGGCCTGTTTTCCGCCTGTTCATTTGCTCCCAAGTACCACCAGCCCGAGCTCCCGATGCCGAAGGAGTTCTCGGTAACGGCCACGGACTCGACCGTTTCCGACACCTGGTGGACGTCTTTCAACGACGCCACGCTGAACGCGCTCGTCGATGAGGCGCTCAAGAACAATCAGGATCTCGCCGCGGCCGCGGCCCGCGTCGAACAGGCGCGCGCGATTGCCGGCGTGGCCAAGTCGGCGCTCTATCCCGAAGTCTTCGTGACGGGCAACGCGAGCCGCACACAGCTTCCGGACAACACCGCCGTCGGCCGCGACAATCCGGCCAATTTCTTCTCTCTCCTTGGGAACATTTCCTACGAGCTCGATTTCTGGGGCAAGCTGCGCAACGCCAACAAGGCGGCGCGCAACCAGATGCTCTCGACCGAAGAGGGCCGTCGCAACGTCGAGCTCTCCATGATCTCGACAGTCATGACGACATATTTTGATCTGCTCGCGATCGATCGCCAGCTCGCGGTCTCGCGCTCGACACTGGACTCGCGCAAGGAATCCGCGCGGCTGCAGCGTTTGCGCTACGAAGCGGGCTCGATCTCACAGCTCGATCTGTCGCAGGCCGAAGCGGAGCTCGCGGCGTCCGAAGCCGCCGTGCCCGTGTTCGAACGCAACCAGCGCCAGACCGAGAACGCGTTGACAGTTTTGGTGGGACGGATTGGCGGAAAGATCGAGCGCGGTCAGGACGGCACGGCTATCGACTCGATTGCAGCACCCGAGATTCCGGTGGGAGTTCCGTCGACGTTGATTGCGCGGCGTCCCGACGTGTTGGGTGCCGAGTACGCGCTCATCGGTGCCAACGCCAACATCGGGACGGCGCGCGCCAATTATCTCCCAAGCATCGGTCTCACCGCTTTCGGCGGATGGGAGAGCACCGATCTTTCGCAGCTGATCACGAAACAAACCGATGTGTGGCAGATCTCGGGCAATGTTCTGCAGAACATCTTTGCTCCCGGTCGCGTGCAGCGCCAGGTCGACCTGTCATGGGGCATCTATCGCGAGACGCTGGCGAACTACATTTCAGCCGTGCAGAACGGATTTGCCGATGTCGAGAATGCGCTGGTGGCGCGACGGACAAATGTGCTGATCCGTGAAGCCGAAGACCGCGAAGTCGCTTCGCGCGACACCGCGCGCCGGCTCGCGCAGATTCGCTACGACGCCGGCGAGTCCTCATACATCGAAGTGCTCGATGCGCAGCGCCAGCTCTTCCAGGCGCAGCTTCTGCAGTCGCAGGCGCGCAGCAACGAGCTGGGCGCCTTCGTGCAGCTCTACCAGGCGCTGGGCGGCGGATTCCAAACCGACGAGATGATCAAGCAGCGTAACCGCATCGCCGGCGAGGCGCCCGAACAGACGCGACCCGGAACGCAGGAACGCTAGAACGAGCTCAGCACCGCGTCCCACGCCAGCTCCGAGGCGACGTAGCTCACCTCGTTGTATTTGAGCGGTGCCGGGTCGATCTGGTTGGTGGTGACGCAGTACAGCACATCGCCATCGTACATGGTGTGGAACGGGTCGATGGCGCGCGCCATCGACGAGTGCACCTGCCGCGCCATCTGATTCAATTCGCGAATTCCCATCACCTGATTCGTGACAATCACCGTGAGTGTGGTGTTGCCCGGCGGCACTTCGGGCTCGGGAGCGAGTTCACTGCGGACCGAGACCACTTCGCCGACGCGGTGACGCCGGCCCGTCTTCGGATCAATGTGGCCGCGCACCGCAGCACCGTGGCGATCGACAAGACATCCCACCGCGTTCACCACGGTAAACGCCGCCACGCGCACATCACCTGATTCATACACCGCTGCACCCTGTCCGCTGCGCTCGAGCTCGTACGGTTCGCGCAGCCATTTGCCCACCGTTGCGCACACGCCGGCCCCGCGTGCTCCCAGCGGAAACACATTGGGCTTTGCGGCGACGAGCGCGGCGCGACCCAGCGCTTTGTCCGGATACACCGCTTTGTTGATGCGAAAACGATTGAAGTCGAAGATGACAGCACCGGAGACAATCGCGATGTTGTTCCAGTCGGTGTCGTAGTTCTTGCGCGCGAGCAATTCCGCATTCACACCCGCCGACGCCTCCAGCCCGTACACCGATCCCCCCGCCAGACAGATGGCGTCGACCCATCCTTCACGGTGCGTGAGAATGGTGCCGGGAGCTCCGCCGCGCACATCAGCCACACCGGTTGCACCCTTCGTGAAATGCAGCACTGTGCAGCCGGTCGGACCTTCCGCGTATTCCGCCACGCCAATGGCCAGTCCGGGAAAATCGAACGTGAGCCCGGGTGTGTTGAACGAGGTGACCGGATTGAGGGGCGTGTTGTCGTTTGTGAGCATCTTTTATTTCAAGAGGACCATCTTTCGCGACTGGTCGAACTGGTTCGCTCTCAGGCGATAGAAGTAGACGCCCGATGCAACGGCTCGGCCCGCACTGTCGCGACCGTCCCACGAAACGCTCTGCGCACCGCTCCCGCGCACATCATCGATGAGCGTACGCACGAGTCGCCCCCTTGCATCATATATCGAAAGTACGACGTGCTGGCGCGCGGCGAGAAGAAAATGGATTTGCGTTGTCGGATTGAACGGATTGGGCACGTTCTGCAGGAGCTGTGCTCGCGCTACCGGAGTCTTCGGTGTTGAAATTGCACTGAGCGTTGCCGGCATCCTGATGGCGGTGGACCTTTCATCTGATGCGCTGACGGCGATAAATCGCTCATTGGGAAGGGCGACTTTGAGCTGTCCCTGACTCTGAAATTCGATCCCCCACGCGACGATAGTTCCGTCGGCCTTGAGTCCGACGCTGTGACCGTTGCCTCCATCGACGGCCACGAAATCATCATTCGGAGCCGGAATGTTCAACTGCCCACTGCCGAATTCTTCTCCCCACGCGACGATCGATCCGCCGGTCTTGATCCCGAAACTGACATAGCCGGCCGATGCCACGGCCACGAAATCCGTGTTGGGCGGCGGAACGGGCTGTTGACCGATATTGGCGCCCCACGGCGCGATCGAGCCATCGCTCCTGAGCCCCAGGTAGTTGGAGTGCCCACTTGCCAGGGCCGTAAAGTTCGCATTTGGGACCGGTAGCACGGGAGTGCTACCCCACACCACCACGGTGCCGTTCGACTTCAGCCCAAGACTGAGACCGCCGTTCGTCGAAACGGCGACAAAGTCCGAGTTAGGCGGCGGGACATTGCATTGCCCCGACGTGTTGCGTCCCCACGCCACAATCGATCCGTCGGATTTGAGTCCCAGCACATGGGAAAAAGACGTCGAGATTGCGACGAACCCCGTGTTGGGAGCCGGTACATTACACTGTCCTTCGGTGTTTCTGCCCCACGCCACGATCGAACCGTCCGATTTCAATCCGACCGTATGTTGTTGCGCGGTCGCGACGGCAACAAAGTCTTTGTTGTCGCCGGGAATGTTGCACTGGTTGTAGTTATTATTGCCCCACGCCACGAAGGTGCCATCGTCCTTGAGCGCCAGCGCATGTCGCCCACCACAGGCGATCCCGACAAAGTGTGAGTCGGGCGCCGGCGTCACGGTTTGACCATAGGTGGTCTCTCCCCAGCCTACGATGGTGCCGTCGGCCTTAATGCCGAGACTGGCGTAACCACCCGCCGAGATGGAGACAAAACCTTCATTGGGTACCGGAACTACACACTGACCGTAGGAATTGTCTCCCCATGTCACGATGCTGCCGTCCGACTTCAATGCCAGCACGTGATGGTCTCCGGCCGCGATGGCGACAAAATCTGTGTTGGGCAGCGGGAAGTCGCATGAATTAGCTGCTCCTTGATAGCAGTTTCCCCAGATCACGACGGAACCATTGGATTTCAAGGCGACGCTGAAGAAGCTGCCGGCATCAATCGCGACGAAGTCCGCATTGGGGACGGGCGGAGTGGCTCCACCGCCCCCGCCCCATGCCGCAATCGTTCCGTTAGACCGGAGTCCAAGGGCGTGGCCGTTCAAAGCGATCGCGATGAAATTCGCGTTTGGCGCCGGGACGTTGCACAAGCTGCAATCACCCCACTCATTGATGCCCCATGCGACGATGGTTCCGTCCGACTTGAGCCCGAGGGAGGCGAATCCGGCTGCGACATCGACAAAGTTTGAGTTTGGTGCAGGGACGTCACACTGCGCGAAACTGTTTCGTCCCCACGTTACGATGGTGCCATCCGACGTCAGTCCCAGGGTGTGAACTACGCCGGCGGAGATCTTGGTGAAATGATAAAGGGCCGGCTCGATGATGCACTGCTCGCCCCAACCGACGATGGCGCCGGAGGGCTGGCTGGTTGCGGGTGAGCTGGCAGTGGCGAGAAAGAGTGCCGACAGAAGATAGGAAACAAACGTTCGTGGCATAGCGATTCTCCGAGACCGGGGCAGTGCTAAACGCTCGTTTGGTCGGCACTTCATGATACCACAGAATCCTGCGCTGACGCGATGCCAGACATCTTGGACAGCCTTCCACAATGCGCTAGAATGGCGCGCGTTGGGCCCGCTCGGGCTCTTTGATTCCACTGGTCGTTCGAGGAGGAAACATGAAATCGACCCGCAGGGCCGCATTCCTGCTGTGTGCCACCGGCATCGCCGCGCTGCTTTCATCGTGCGGGCAGAAGCCGGAGAAGAAAGCACAGGCGTTCGTCGACACGTACACGAAGGAATTTCAGCGCTTGAGCTATGACGTGAGCAAGGCGGAGTGGACGTCGAACACCCACATCGTCGAGGGCGACACCATGAACGCCCACAATTCACGCGTCGCCAAGGAAACCTACGCGCAGTTCACCGGCAGCCAGGCAAACATCGATGCCACCAAGAAGTTTCTGGAAAAGCGCACGGAGTTTCCCGATCTGCTGAACCGCCAGCTCGATTACATCCTCTACGAAGCCGCCAACAGCCCCGCGTCCGCGGGCGACATGGTGACGAAGCGCATCAAGGTGGAGACGGAGGCGGTCGAAAAGCTCTACGGCTTCGACTACCAGATCGACGGAAAATCGGTCACCACCAACGAGATCGACGACATCCTGCGCGACGAGACCAACCTCGACAAACGGCGCGCGGCCTGGGAGACCAGCAAGAGTGTGGGCAAAAACCTGCGCGACGATCTGGCCCTCTTGCAGAAGTATCGCAACGCCACTGTCCAGCCGCTGGGATACACCGACTACTTCTCATATCAGGTGTCGGAATACGGCATGACGAGCGGCGAGCTGCGCGCGCAGCTTCTGCAGATCCAGAAGGAGCTGCGCCCGCTCTACCGCGAGCTGCACACGTGGGCGCGCTACGAACTCGCGAAGAAATATAACCAGAAAGACGTGCCCGACATGATCCCGGCCGACTGGCTGCCCAATCGCTGGGGACAGGACTGGACGGCCATGGTGCACGTGCAGGGCATGGATCTCGATTCCAAGCTCAAGGAGAAAGAGCCGGAGTGGCTGATCAAGCAGGCGGAGAGCTTCTACGTGAGCCTCGGCTTCGATTCGCTCCCGGCTTCTTTCTGGAAGGACTCGTCGCTGTACCCGCCGCCGGCGGGCGCCGACTGGAAGAAGAACAATCACGCGTCGGCGTGGCACATGGATCTCGACAAGGACGTGCGGAGCTTGATGAGCATCGAGCCCAACGCCGACTGGTATGAGACGACGCACCACGAGCTCGGCCACGTCTACTACTACATGTCCTATTCGACTCCGAATGTGCCGATCATTCTGCGCAAGGGTGCGAACCGCGCGTACCACGAAGGCGTGGGCAGCATGATGGGGCTCGCGGCCATGCAGAAGCCGTTCCTCGAAGGCATCGGGCTCTTCCCCGAGAACACGGTGACCGATTCCACGCAGACGCTTCTGCGTGAGGCGCTCAACTACATCGTGTTCATCCCGTGGTCGGCCGGCGTGATGACGGACTTCGAGAACGCGCTCTACAGCGAGGAGCTGCCGCCGGCGCAGTACAACTCGAAATGGTGGGAGCTGGTGGAGAAGTACCAGGGTATCGTGGCGCCCAATGAACGCAGCTCCGAGCTGTGCGATGCGGCGACCAAGACTCACATCATCGACGACGCCGGCCAGTATTACGATTACGCCATTTCCTATGTGCTGCTGTTCCAGCTGCACGACCACATCGCGCGCGAAATCCTCCACCAGGATCCGCACGCGACGAATTATTACGGTCACAAGGAAGTGGGCGACTTCCTGAAGACGATTCTTGCGCCGGGTGCGACGCGCGACTGGAGAGAGCTTACGCGCGAGGCAACCGGGTCGGATCTTTCCGCGCAGGCCATGCTGCGCTACTTCGATCCGCTCATGAAGTATCTGCAGGAACAGAACAAGGGACGCAAGTACACGCTGCCCGATCTATGATCCGCTGCGCGTAATGCGTTGATTCACAAGGGCCCGCCGGAAATGGCGGGCCCTTTTTTTGCTATTATGCAGGCCACATGTTTCTCACCTTCAAACCGGGCAATTTGATCGAACCGCTGACCGGACGCCGCTGGACAGCGGGCGATCTGCATATGCGCGTGGAAGCGCGTATCGGCGCCCTCGCGGCCGCCGGGCTCACGCGCGGCGACCGCGCCTTCATTCACTTCGGCAACTGCCATGAATTTTTTGCCGAGCTGCTCGCCATCTGGAGCCTGGGCGCGTGCGCGGTTCCCATCGACCCGCGCTTTACGGCATTTGAAATCGAGACGTTGGCGACGTGGAGCAAACCGAAGACTTCGTCGTGGCTGGAGGCGCCGGATGGAACGCTCTCTGGGTCTCTGGAAAAACTTGGGGTGCACATAATCGAAGTTCCGAAGCGTGTCGTCCCACCTCCCGGCCAGACCGCGCTGTCGCGCGGTTATGTTCTCGACTCCGACGCGCTGATTCTTTTCACGTCGGGAACCACGGGGCAGCCGAAGGGTGTGGTGCACACGCACCGGTCGCTGCGCGCACGCTGGATGGCGCTGCGCGACAACCTCGGGCTGGAAGCGTACGCGCGCACACTGTGCACGCTTCCCACGCACTTCGGGCATGGCCTCATCTGCAATGCGCTCTTCCCCTGGCTCTCGGGGTGCGATCTCTACATCATGCCTCCGTTTCGGCCGGATACGCTCGCACGCCTGGGAACGATTATTGACGAACACCGGATCACCTTCATGTCTTCCGTACCTGCATTGTGGAGGTTGGCGCTCCGCATCTCAAAACCACCGCAGCTGCACGCGCTATCGCGCGTGTTCGTTGGCTCAGCCCCGCTTTCGGCTGCACTGTGGAGCGACATCGCAACCTGGGCAGGTTCCGCCCGCGTGATGAACGCGTATGGAATCACCG
>DATNGX010000062.1:0-7850 GCA_035605755.1 Candidatus Krumholzibacteriia bacterium | reverse complement strand
GTCACCGTCTGGTCGTCGTTCTTGAGCGTCGCGCCCGCGATGGTGAGCGGATCGCCCGGTGCGGCGTTCATGCCGCGCGACACCGGCGAGGGTGTCGCCGCTTCGAGGATGGTGTAGTTCCCTTCGTTTTCAGCCGACGCCTCAGTCACGCGTTCGTTGAACCTGATGTCGATATTGTGATCATCAATGGGAGTCACGCTGCTCACGCTCGGCGGCGTGGTGTCGTTGGGTGTACCGGTACCATCGTCGTCACCGCACGCCGCCAGCGCGAACGCAAGCAACACGGCGGCAACGAGAGACAGTCTGGGATGGATGTCCATCTGAGGGCCTCCTCGATCTTCTGCGAGTGAGAGTGCGGGCACGTGGAAAAGTTCCCGCGGCCTGTCGGGGGCTGAAAGCAGGGATAGCTTGCCACGCGGCCGGCCCTGGCGCAATGAGGCAAAAAAGGGCCTGCTGATGCGCACTATCTACAAGGAGAATGTCATTCCTTCGCGGGCGACGTCGGTGTTGTCGATCAGAGCCGGGTTGGAGTGGTTCAGGTGGATGAACCAGAGCTGCGCCTTTGTGTTCGCGAGGAGTGCGCGCGTCTCGGTCATGAGCGGATGCGGTACCTCCGAGATGTTGCGTCCGGGCAGCTCGGTCATGGACGAGAACGTCCCATCGAGCAGCAATATGTCGACCTCGTTCGCGTAGTCGCGCAGATTGCGGTTCCACTTCTGCCATTTGTCGATGTCGGGAATGAAGAGCACTTTCGCACGCGGACCTTCGATGAGATAGCCGACGGTGTCGGTGAATTCGTCGCGGTGCGGCACGAGAATGGGTGTGATGCGCAGCCCGTCGCGCAGTGCGACGGCTTCATCGGGTTGTTGCACGTGCACGTCGATGCGCCCGTCGTGCACGAGGGCACTCCAGGGCGCGTTCTTGCGCAAGAACGAGATCATGCGACGCGTGCCGTACACCGGCACATGGCTCGTCGCCATCGCTTCTTTGCCGAGATACATGAGTCCGGTGTAATGCCCCATGTGACCGTGGGTGAGGAAAATCCCATCGGGAGCTTTGTCTCCGGTCAGCGCATGCAGTTGTGCGGGAAAATCGGGCGTGGCGTCGATCATGTACGCGGCACCACTGCTACGATTGACGAGTCCGATGCAGCTCACCTTTTCGGCCCCGCGCGTCCCCGCGTACACGTCAGCGCACGGCGATTTTGTGCACCCCGGATGCGGCATGCCGCCGTCCTGGGCAATGCCAAGCACGACGAGCTGCCATCCACCTGGTTCGGGAATCGGGGGAGTATCGGCGCTGAGTGACAGCGCGCACGCAACGATGAGCCAGCGCAGCATCCTGAAATTCTAGTTCAACGCATCCATGGCGTCGAGAAAGGGCTTCAGGCGCGAGGGCCGGGTGACGGGCCAGCGCACAGCGCTTCCAGCGGGAGGTACCACGGGATCGTCGAGCTCGAAGCTGGTCTTGGGCGCATCGTTTCCGTGCGAGAGATCGACGGCGATGGGTGTGGCGCCGCCGTAGACGCCGAATGGTTCAACGCCGTACTCGAACAGGCCGCTCTGATTGGCGTCCAAGAACGCCGCCAGGTAGTAGGTGCCGGGCGTGATGGGAGTCACGAGTGAGTTGATCGCGTAGTCCCAGACGCCGCCGGCGTCGGCGAGGGCCGAAAGCACCGGGATCGAGGTCGCCGGATCGAAATTCTCCGTCGCGAACAGGCCCACATACATCGGCCCCGCTTCGGGGCCGCTGTACGGCAAGAGTCCGTAGACCGCGCTGGGGTCACGAATGACGAAATCGATCCCGCTGATCACCGAGGCGTGGACGTCCACCGCTTGTGGCAAATCCGATTCCCAGATATTGACACCATAGATTCCGACCGCGTCGCCGAAGTTGGGCTGGTAGAGATGATCGTTATTGGAATCCATTATATAGAACGGAAAGTATGACTTCGCGCGCACGTGTGGCATGGTGTAGGCGCCACCCGGCGCCACCTCCGTCACCACGCTCGTGAAGATATCGTTGGGAGACAGCGGCCCCGCGAACACCAATCCTCCCGCCGGGTTGTTCGCTTCCGCAGAATTTGCATCACCGGTGATACTGCCACTCAAACCGCCGGTCGCCAGGGCGCTTCCCGTGCTGAATATGAGCGTGGAGAGTTTGCCGGTGTTGCCGTTGGGATCCCTCATTTCGGCAGGGCGAATCTGCAAGGTGTACTGGGTTTGCGCCGCCCACGTTCCCGTGTAGACAAGCTTGCGGTTTCCATTCGTCCAGTTCCTGGTATCGAAATCAATCGGCGGGCGCACTCGCACCGAAAATGGATCCATCGGCTCCGAGAACGAGAAAGAGATGATCGCCTTCTGGCCGACATTGACGGCAAGATTCGGCGGTATGGTTGAAACCAGACGCGGAGGTGTGGTGTCGTTGTTTTTTTCGGTGTCGAACGTCCACTGCTGGTCCGGCATCGCGTTTCCGTTGCGATCGTTTATCCCGGCCAGCGAAACCGTGTAGCGTGTGTCGGGTTGCAGCCGCTCCAGCTCACACACGAAATTCACGAAATCGTCGGAGCGTATCGAAACCATCTGCGCGCCTTCTCCGCTCACATGCAGCCCGCGCGTGAAGTCCAAGAGCCTGACCGGCTCGGTAAAACCGATTGCGACCGTGGTCCCGGTGGAAACCCCCGTCGCACCCGATGGCGGCATCTGATAAGCGACATCGGGCGGCGTCGTGTCGGGAGCGTTGTTGCCCCGGAAGACCCATTCAAATCGCTTTTTCATGCGGTTTCCCGCCGTATCGGAAATGCCGCCGACGATGAGCGAATAATTCGTGGATGCAAGCGAGTCGGTGGTGAGGGTCACCGTGCGGTTGTCGGGATGAAGCGCGGCCGCAATCACCCCGATCGAGCGCAGCGTATCCTCCAACATCACGGCCTGAACGCCGTGCTGGTTGCCGATCGAATAGTTGTCGGGGTTGTCCGTGGTCTCGCGCCTGACCGCCTCGTCGAACAGAATCACGACGTGATACTTGTCCCAGCCCGTAACGGTGGCCATCCCGGGCGGGTCCTTGTCTCCGGTGGGCGCGGCAGGATCCTCAGCGCTGCATGCGATCCACGCGCAAACGGCGGCGACGGCAATTGCGCAGATGAAGAAGCGAGGACGCATGGGTAGTTGAGTCGGACCCGGAAGCCGGGATTACGCCCGATCAGTCCCGTCGCGGGGTCTCGCTCATCAGGGCGAGCTCGTTGTGGTCGGGATCCTGGAAGTGAGCCAGCCAGACGTCGTTCTGCGCGCCGCGGTGTACGATGCGCGGCTCGTGCGTGAATGTGACTCCCCGTTCGGCGAGCGCGTGATACGCGGCGTTCATGTCGTCCACCTTGAAATAAAGGATCGATGACGGCTCCGCGGTCTTTTTTTCGGGGAGGCCGAGCAGCAGGCGCACCTCGCCGGCCTGAAAGAATGCCATCCCGGGCGCCTCGAACAGAAATGGGACACCGAGCGTGTCGCGATAGAACGCGGCGGCGCGCTGGACGTCGCGGACCGTGAGTGCCACCTGGGCGATGGCCGAGAGTCCGAAAGTCTTCGCCGTCGTCATGTTCTTCTCCTCCGCGTACGGTGCCATCATATCATTGGCGCCGCGGTGGCCTCAACGGCCGGTCTTGCGCGGCAATCCGGTTGGTGTAAACTCCTCCTCCTTCATGCGGCAAACCATCCTCTCCATTCCGGTCAAGCGCATCCGGATCGGCGCGCAGCTGTTCATCGCGTGCAGCCTGATCGGCTACTTCTTCCTTTTCCAGCGTTCGTCGATCGGCGAATCCATCCAGCACCTGCGCAACTTCGACCTGCGCTGGTTCGCGCTGGCGCTCGGGCTGGTCGCGCTGGACTGGGTGATTGCGGGCACGCGTATCATGATTTTCGCGCGCAAGGTGCACTCGTCGATCGGTTTCGGCGCGAGCTGGCGCAGTTGCATGGTGCACGTCTTTTTGGCCGGCGTGACGCCGTCACAGACCGGAGGCGCCGCGGCGCAGGTGTACGTGCTCTACGCCGAGGGCATGCGCGTCATCGACTCGACAGTCGTTCTCTTCGTCGGCGGCTTCATCACCACCGTCATCGTGCTGCTCTTTGGTGCCACCATGCTGATGCTGCACCCGCAGATGATCGCGCCCGAGCTGCGGACACTCTCCATCATCTCGTTCGCCGTGTACGTGGCGATCCTGGGCGTGGTCGTCCTCACGCTCGCGCGCCCGAATGGCTTCAAACGCGTCATCCGTTGGATTCTGACCCGTATCCCGCGCGTGCGCCGGACCAACGCCATCGAGCGCATATCCGCGATGGTCGATCGCTACCACGATCTGATGACGGGGTTTTTCCTGCGTGGGAAACTTGTCTTCACGCTGGGGCTTCTGCTCACCGCATTGATCTACGTGAACAAGTTTCTGATCGGCTGGGTGGTGGTGCGCGGGCTGGGGTTACACGCGGACGTCGGACAGGTGCTCTATCTGCAGATCATTCCACTGCTCGTCTTCTACTTCTCGCCCACGCCGGGATCATCGGGACTCGCGGAGGTTTCCACCATGGCCGCGATGGCGCCGGTACTCCCCAAGAGCTACCAGGCGGCGTACGTGATCGTGTGGAGGTTCTTCACGCTGATCATCAACATGATCATCGGCTCCGGCGTGGTGATGAGCTATCTCTCCGGCAAGCGCGGCCGGGCCGCCCAGGACCGGCACGATGCGAGCACCGGCTGACGCCCGCGCGTTACTTGCCGCCGCAGTAGGGGCAGCCCCGGTCGAAGATGATCTGCCACTTGCCGTCGGCGTTTCGGCGCCAGATCGAGTTGAAGCTGCTGAATTGTTTTCCGTCCGTTCCGAACACAGGTCCCGAGCTCAAGCCCAGCGTTCCCGAGTCGAGCACGGATACAGTTTCGGGTTTCCACGAGAACGGCGCTTCTTTGCCTTCGAAAAACGAAGCCCACGCATCCGCTACGGCTTTCTTTCCGCGGATCTCGCCGTTACGTCCGAAGAAAATCGTTTCATCGGCCAGAAAGGTTGCGAATGCAGCGTGGTCCCGGTCAGCCATCGTTTTGGCGAAGGCCGTTTCCGCGGCGCGCAATTCATCCTGCAGTTTGGATACCGGGGGCGTCTGGTCCGCCTGCAATGCCGCCACGCCGAGCACGGTCGCAACCAATGCGGCGACCATCGCAACCATGATTGTTGTTCCACGCTGCATTCGCGTTACCTCTTCTATCTGTAAAGAGACTTCTCGCCGGGGACGGCATCATCGCACAGACCGATGGCGGGGTTCCAGAGAGTGTCTAATTGATCTCGAATGAGCGCAGACGCGCCAGAACCTGGGGATCGGTCATCTCGCCGGCGGTCTCGAGCACCACATTGACATCGCGCAGGAGTGAATCTTCGATCTCGGCCTTGAGCTCCTGCTTGGCCTGGGCCGGACCCATGACGACGAGCTGGTCGGGATGTCCGAGATGGCGGATGACGTCGCGGTAGAAATGGGCCAGATGGTTCTCG
The DNA here is from genome assembly GCA_035605755.1 of Candidatus Krumholzibacteriia bacterium. GTDB lineage: Bacteria > Krumholzibacteriota > Krumholzibacteriia > WVZY01 > JAKEHA01 > JAKEHA01. Next base: position 2,326 of record DATNGX010000062.1, on the reverse strand, counting down.
TAGCGGTGCTCGCGCGAGCGCTCCTGGTTGGAGGTCTGGGGGCCCCACGGCGCTACCGTGCGGCTGCCTCCGTGCGGCTGGGGATGGCGCCCCGCGCGGGACGGGATGGTTTCGAGCGACTCTTCGCCGTCATCGATGGCGGCGATGACAGCCCGGCTATGATCGATCCACACACACACTTTCCTCATGCTGGCCTCTCCATGTTTCCCTCTCCTCCACAATATACCCGAATGCTGCCACACGCCCGCCTTTCTGAGATATTTCGATTTCCCTTATTTGTACGCGCACCATTTCATTGGCGACCGCATCTCCGCCCGGGATGCGCACGCGCACGTACTCGTCGGAAAAACCACTGCGGGTTCCGTCGGATGCGGGACGCTCGCACAAAACGCGCAGCGTCCGTCCCACCATCGACTGATACGAAGCGGCCACCTGCGCCTGGGCGACGCGCTGCAGGTGGTCGTGACGGCGCTGGATTTCGCGCGCGGGCACCGTACCCGCCATTCCGAAGGCGCTCGTTCGCGGCCGCGCTGAGAAGCCGAACACGTGCACGTTCACGAAGGGAAATTCCCGAATCACCTCGCATGAACGCTCGAACGCTGTCTCATCTTCTCCCGGAAAGCCGACCATGACGTCGGTTCCGAATGTGATCCCGGGCACACGATCCATGGCATCGCGGAGAAAGCGTCGATAGCTCTGTGAATCATAGCGGCGGCGCATCGCGCCGAGAGTGCGATCATCACCGCTCTGCAGGGGCACGTGCAGGTAGGGGCAAAGCTTACTTCCCCGCGCCATGCGATCGAGCACGCCGGCGTCGATGGTGGTGGGCTCGATCGAGCTGATCCGGATGCGTTCGACACCGTCGATCCGCTCGAGCGCATCGATGACGTCGACGAGCGTGCGCCCTCCCTCGATATATGTCCCGATGTTGACGCCGGTGAGCACGATCTCGCGGTGGCCGAAACCCGCCAACGTGCGTGCTTCGCGCACGAGGTCGCCGAAGCTCCGGCTGCGCGCGCGGCCCCGGCTGCGCGGAATGATGCAGAAGGCGCACACGAAATCGCACCCTTCCTGGATCTTGAGATGGGCGCGGGTGTGATGCGGATAACAGCCGGCGCCGTCGATGGCGAAGGCATCGGGGGTCATGCGCCCGACGAGGACGACCGGCTCGGCCTGGCGCGCGGGAGTCGGGATGATTTCGGCGAGGCGCATCTTGTCCGCGGTGCCCACCACGTAGTCGACGCCTTCGAGCTGGGCGAGCTCGCCGGCGTCGGTCTGGGCGTGGCAGCCGATGGCCGCGATACAGGCGGTGGGGTTCTTGCGCATCACCTGGCGCAGCCGCCGGCGGCACTGCCGGGTGGCCTGGGTGGTGAGCGTGCATGTGTGCAGGACGAAGAGGTCCGCGTCGGCCGGATCGTCCGCAAGCGCGTAGCCCTTCTCGAGGAAGCGGCTTTGCAGGACGGCAGTTTCCGCCTGGTTCAGGCGGCATCCCATGGTTTCGAAGACGACCCGGTGCATTTTTTCGATCCTTCGGCGGCAGTCTACCAACTTTCGACACGCCGCACTGTAATAGTAACGCTGGAGGTTTCGCCCCCCGGCCGGGATGTCTTCGGGTATGCCTCCGGCACGAGCCCGGAGTGCATCCCGGCGCTATGCTAGTATTCTCTGCGCGCGGCCGACGGCCCGCCGGTGCCACGAAAAAGAGGGTTGTGATGAAACCGATTGCTCGACTTCTGTTGTTGGTTCTGGCCGTGACGGCGTCGTGGCCGGCGGTCTCGCGCGCCGAGAGCGGCCCGGCCGCCGTGCTCACCTCGTGCAAAGGCGTCGTGAACGTGCTTCACGCCGGCAAATCCACCCCGGCGTCGTTCGGGGTCGCCCTCAGTGATGGCGACGAGATCAAGACGGGTGCGGGCGGCGAAGCCGAGATCATGTTTTCGGCCGGCAACTGGGTGCAGGTCGGACCCAACAGCTCGATGCGCATCAAGGCGCATCCCGCCGGCGCGCCGGCACCGGCAAACGAGAAAAGCGAAGCCGACAAGAAGGCGGCCGCCAATTCGGGCAGCTTCGAAGTCGTGCAGAGCTTTCTGAAGCTCAAGAACGCGGAGGGATCGAGTGCGATCGGCGGACTGCGCTCGGGTGAGAAAACGTCGCGCCTCTCGGCGGTGTCGCCGTGCCAGACGCGCCTTCGCACCGCACTGCCCACATTCACCTGGAAGATCGACGACCCGTCGACCGAGCTCAAGCTCACCGTGTACGGCGAATCCTCGACGCTGTGGCAGACGAACGTTTCCAACACCACGACGGCGACATATCCCGCGAATGCGCC
>DATNGX010000061.1:0-2160 GCA_035605755.1 Candidatus Krumholzibacteriia bacterium | reverse complement strand
CGGCGACTACAGCCGCCCCGAGATCGTGCCCGTGGTCACCAACGAGCCCGTGCCCATCGACCGGCTGCCGAGTCTTCTCGCGCAGGGGAAAATCAAGCAGGCGGAATACGACCGCCTGCAGTCGGCCTATCCGTCGTTGTCGCGACGCCTCGACGATCTGTTGATCGCGGGTCGTGAGCTACAGCGCGAGCTCGACCACCGCACCGCCGAGCTCGAGAGGAAGCAGCTCTCGCCGCTGGTCGATTATTCGATCAAGGACATCGCGGAAGAATTCAAGTATCCGAAGCTGAAGCACTTTCTCGACAACCTGCGCGGCTTCATCCTCGAGCACCTGCCGCTGTTCGCGGTGCCGCGCCAGGAGGATGACCGCCGCCGCGCCACGCTCCCGTTCCAGGTCAACGTGCTCGTCGACAACACCGGTCGCACCGAAGCGCCGGTCGTCATCGATACGTCACCGTCGTACACCAATGTGTTCGGCTCGATCGAACGCATGGCCACCAGTGAGGGAGACCGCGTTACCGATCACATGGCGATTCGCGGTGGCTCGCTCCTCAGTGCCAACGGCGGCTATCTCGTGCTCAACCTGATCGACGTGTTCGAGGAGCCCATGGTGTGGAGTGCGCTCAAGCGCGCTCTCAAGAGCCAGCGCCACACCATCCGCGGTTTCGATTCGCTGCTGCTCATGCCGGTCGCATCTCTCAAGCCCGAGGCCATCGAGCTCGACCTGAAAATCGTGCTCATCGGCGACCAGTGGAGCTACCAGAACCTCTACGAGTACGACGAGGATTTTCGCACCATCTTCAAGGTGAAAGCCGATTTCGACACGGTGATGGAGAACAGCCCGGCCAACCGCAAGAAGTACGGGCGCTTTGTACGCACCCTCTCGGAGCAGGAGTCGCTGCCGCATTTCCACAAGAGTGCGGTGGCCGCGATCATCGAAGAAGGCGTGCGCCTCGCGGGGCGGCGCAACAAGCTCTCCACGCGTTTCAGCGACGTGGGCGACATCTCGCGCGAGGCCGCGCACTGGGCGCGCCGGCGCCGCGCCACGCTCGTGCGCGAAGAGGACGTCGGCACCGCCGTTCGCGAGCGTCGCCGGCGTATCAATCTCTCCGAGGACAAGGTGCAGGAATTCTTCGAAGAGGGAACCATCCTGATCGACCTCGACGGTTCGAAGATCGGACAGGTGAACGGACTCGCCGTCTACGACCTCGGTGACTACGCGTTCGGACGGCCCAGCCGCATCACCGCCGAGACCGGTGTGGGACGCACGGGTGTCATTAACATCGAGCGCGAGTCCGATCTCAGCGGACGCATTCACAACAAGGGACTCCTCATTCTCGAGGGCTACATCCGCCGCATGTACGCGCAGGACAAACCCATCACGGTATCGGCGAGTCTGTGCTTCGAGCAGGGCTATTCGTTCGTCGACGGCGACAGCGCGTCGTGCGCGGAGATGTACGCGTTGATGTCGAGCCTCGCCTTCGTGCCGCTGCGCCAGGACATCGCCGTCACCGGTTCCATGAACCAGAAGGGCGAAGTGCAGCCCATTGGCGGCGCCAACGAAAAAATCGAAGGCTTCTTCGATGTGTGCAAGGCGAAGGGCTTCACCAGGAAGCAGGGCGTCATGATCCCCGCCGTCAACGTGCCCGATCTCATGCTGCGCCAGGAAATCGTCGACGCCGTGAAGAAGAAGACCTTCCACATTTACGCCGTGCGCACCATCGATGAAGGCATCGAGGTGCTGACCGGCAAGCGCGCGGGACGCTGGAGTCCGCCCAGCGGCTACGAGTCGGGCACCATGCACTATCTCGTCGATCAGGGCCTGCGCCACTTCCACGACCGGCTGCGCGACGCCGAAGACGGCCACGCCGAAGTCCAGAAGACCAAGGTCGTGGAAAAGAAGACCGAGTCGAAAGACGACAAGCCCCGTCCTCCCCGGAAGCGCAAGCGGCGTGAGCGGACAAAGCGCGCCGACAGGCGCGCTCTTCGAAGATGATATAATCGGCTGCCATGCTGGCCGCCGAGACACACATAAAGGCCCTCGCTCTCGAGGTTGGTTTTTCCCTCTCCGGGATTGCCCGTCTCGGCCCCGATCCCCATTCCGACGCCATTTTCTCGCGCTGGCTCCGCGACGGCCAGCATGGCGATATGCGCTGGCTC
>DATNGX010000060.1:0-3184 GCA_035605755.1 Candidatus Krumholzibacteriia bacterium | reverse complement strand
TCAGATGCCCGGATCCCGTTCTGCGAGAATCACATGGACCAAGACCGACGAAGCGCCGGCGCTCGCGAGTTACGCGCTGCTTCCCATCGTTGAAGCCTTCTTCGAAGGCACCGGAGTTGACATCGAGGTGGCTGACATCTCGCTCGCGGGGCGTATCATCGCCAATTTTCCCGAGCGGCTGAGCGCGGATCAGAAGCTTCCCGACGAGCTGGCGCGTCTGGGTGCGCTGGCCAAGACGCCGGCGGCGAACATCATCAAGCTGCCCAACATCTCGGCGTCGATTCCGCAGCTCAAAGACGCGATCGGCGAGCTGCAGTCGCAGGGTTATCAGGTTCCCAATTATCCGGAAGAGCCGCAGAACGAGGCCGAGCGCGAGCTTCAGGTTCGCTACGCGTCCGTGCTGGGCTCGGCGGTCAATCCGGTTCTGCGCGAAGGCAACTCCGACCGGCGCCCGTCGGCGGCGGTGAAGGCGCACGCGAAAAACCACCCGCACGGCATGATGAAGGACTGGCCGGTATCCGGCTCGAAGACGCGTGTCGCGCACATGTCCGACAAGGATTTCTTTGCCAGCGAGAAGTCGATCACCCTGGACACCGCGGCCGAGGTGCAGATCGAGTTCGTCGATGCACGCGGCGTTCGCGTCCTGAAGCCGGGTGTGCGCCTGCAGGCGGGCGAAGTGATCGACACCGCGGTGATGAACGTGGCCGCGCTGCGCGCGTTCTACGCGGTGCAGATCGAGCAGGCCAGGAAAGACAACGTGCTGCTCTCGCTGCACCTCAAGTGCACCATGATGAAGGTATCGGACCCCATCATGTTCGGGCATTGTGTCTCGGTGTATTTCGCGGCCGCCATGGAGAAGCACGCGGTGACGCTGCGCGAGATCGGCGCCAACGTGAACAACGGACTGGCCGATGTGATCGAGAAGCTGGCCCGGCTGCCGGATGACAAGCGGGACGAGATCGAGGCCGACATCAAGGCGTGCTACGCGACCGGTCCCGCCCTGGCCATGGTCGATTCGCGCAAGGGGAAGACCAACCTGCACGTGAACAACGACATCATCGTCGATGCATCCATGCCCGTGGTCGTCCGCGACGGCGGCAAGATGTGGGACAAACAGGACCAACTGCAGGACTGCATCGCCATGATTCCGGATCGATGCTACGCCACCATGTATCAGGCCATGATCGAAGACTGCCAGGCGCACGGGCAGTTCAATCCGTCCACCATGGGTGACGTGTCAAATGTAGGCCTCATGGCGATGAAGGCCGAAGAGTACGGCTCACACGACAAGACGTTCACCGCGCCGGGCTCCGGGACGATTCGCGTGGTGAGTTTGCAGGGCAATGCTTTGATTGAGCAGAGCGTGGCCGAAGGCGACATCTTCCGCATGTGCCAGACGCGCGACGAAGCCATTCGCGACTGGGTGAAGCTGGCAGTGACGCGTGCGCGCGACGCCGGCGCTCCCGCCGTTTTCTGGCTGGATGCGAAACGCGCGCACGACGCGCAGATCATCCGCAAGGTGGAAGCGTATCTGCCGTCGCACGACGCGCGCGGACTCGACATCCGCATCCTCAAGCCCGTCGATGCCATGACGTTCTCGCTCGAGCGCGTGCGCCGCGGCGAGGACACCATCTCGGTTACGGGCAATGTGCTGCGCCACTATCTCACCGATCTGTTTCCGATCCTCGAGCTGGGAACCAGCGCGCGCATGCTCTCCATCGTGCCGCTCCTGGACGGCGGCGGCCTGTTCGAAACCGGAGCCGGCGGGTCGGCGCCCAAGCACGTGGAACAATTCCAGAAGGAGAGCTACCTGCGCTGGGATTCGCTGGGCGAGTACTGTGCGCTGGTGCCGTCGCTCGAATTGATTGCGAAGCAGACCGGCAACGCCAACGCCGCGCTCCTCGCACGCACGCTGGATACCGCCATCGGCGAGTACCTGGAAGGAAATCGTGCGCCGGCGCGCAAGGTCGGCGAAACCGACAACCGCGGCTCGACCTTCTATCTGGCCCTGGGCTGGGCGCGTGCGCTGGCCGCGCAGAAGGAAAACCTGGAGCTGGCCAAGCGCTTCGCCCCGGTCGCGGAGGCGCTGGCGAAAAACGAGAGCAAGATCGCCGCGGAGCTCATCGCCGCGCAGGGGAAGCCCGCCGACATCGGCGGTTACTACCATCCCGATGACACCAAGTGCGCGGCGGCCATGCGACCGAGCGCGACCCTCAACGCGATCATTGAAGCGCTCGAGAATGAACCGTCGGCAAAAGGCAGTGTGACGTCGTAAGCTCACCCCAGGAGGTCAATACATGAGCATGGTGAAAGAGTTCAAAGAATTCATAATGCGCGGCAATGTCATCGACCTCGCGGTCGGTATCGTGATCGGCGCTGCGTTCGGCAAGGTCGTGTCGTCGCTGGTGGCGGACATCATCATGCCGCCGCTCGGTCTCTTGATCGGCGGGGTCAACTTCACCGATCTCAAAGTGGTGCTAGGACCGCCGCTCTCGGGCGGAGAGCCGGTGACGCTCAACTACGGCAACTTCATCCAGGTGCTGTTTGATTTCGTGATCGTTGCCTTCGCCATCTTCCTCGTGGTGAAGATGGTCAACCGGCTCAAGCGCAAGCAGGCCGAAGCGCCCGCCGTGCCGCCCGCGCCCACCAAGGACCAGGTCCTTCTCACCGAGATCCGCGACCTGTTGAAGGCACGTGCATAGCTCGCAATGGCGCGCGCCCGATCAAGGGGCGCGCGCCTACTTCTTGTGATCAAGCGTTTATTATTCTCCGCATGTCTTCTGATGTCGTGTGCGGGCTCCGTGCTCGCACAAACTTCGTTCAACGCGTCGCTCTACTTCTACGCCGTGCCCAACGACGACAACTATGTGCAGCCCACCGTGCGCGCCGATGCCGACCGGCTGCACCTCGAAGCGCGCTACAACTATGAGGGCAAAGAAACCGTGTCGCTGTGGGGCGGCTACATGTTCCGTCGCGCGGGGAAGATCGAGATGGCATTCACGCCCATGCTGGGTCTGATCGCGGGAAAGACGAGCGGAGTCGCGCCGGGCGGCGAGCTATGGATGGGCTGGAAGTCGTTCGAGTTCTACACAGAAGGCGAATATGTGTATGACACCGATGAGCAGTCCGACTCGTTCTTCTATTCGTGGTCGGAGCTCACCATCGGCATGCCCATGCAGTGGCG
>DATNGX010000059.1:0-3428 GCA_035605755.1 Candidatus Krumholzibacteriia bacterium | reverse complement strand
CCCTCGCCGCGATATACGCGCACAAGGACGTTCGGGAAGGTGGACTCGAAGCGCGCATCCAGCGTTGCGCCACGATCGGTCGCGCGCACGCTGAACGACGAGATGGCGACGGCCACCGGGCACTGAATGACCCAGCCGATGTCCTGGAAGAGCTCGCTCGCCAGGCCGCGGCTGTGGTTGGGAACGGTGTAGAACGGTTCCATGGTCTGATCCGGCGTGCACAACGTGCTCCAGTGCGAGAACGTGGAGCCCGGAGCAACCGTCGCCGGCGCGTAGAGCTGAACGTGCGTGCCGGTCTTGCCCGCGCTCAGGACACCGCTCGCCGCCTGCACGTACGCGCCCACCCAGTGCAGGTCAGTCACGGTCTTCATCGCCGTCAGACGCTGCGCGTTGGTCATGGTGGTGAGCGTCGACGGCACCGCGCCGTGGCTTTCCGAGTTGGCTTCGTACACGTCATCGAGGCCCAGGAACTCGGCACCGGTGGACACGTTGATAAACGACGCAAAGCCGAGTCCATGCATGATCTCGTGCTCGACAACGGTCACGAAGTCGATCGTGTTCAGAGGCGCCGCGCTGTCGTAGCCGTAGTACCAGTTGAAGCCGGTCAGACAGCCCGCGACCGTTCCGATGCTGCTGTTGAACTGCGCCGAAATGTCCGGAAAGCCGGGATCGTTGTCGACGCCGGTCATTGCATTGGCCAGCGCGATCGGATACCACGTGGCCGGGAGCGGCGCGCCCGTGAAGTCAGACAACACGGACACCGCACCCGCCGAGCCGAGGACAGCCCCGGTGGCGGTACACGCGAGCGGATTCATCGCCGCGTTGACCTGAATGACCACGTTGCTCACGAGGCACGCACCGGCCAGCTCGGCCGCGTACTGGAATGCATTCAAACGGGCCTGACCCAGCGTCGTGGCCGGATTGCCGCCGACGGGCGGGACCGGCGTCGCATCGTTGAAGCCCTCACCGGGGCCGTCGATGTTGTTGATGACGATGGTGGCCGCGCCGGCGTGGGTCGCCATGGCGGACATGCTTACCATCATGGCGAGGACGAATATTTTGCGCAGGTGCTTCATGACTCGTCCTCCTTACTTCTGGCTCGCCGTGTTGGCGGCGGCGTTGAGGCCCTGGGCACACGGTGTGGCGAGCTTGCCGTCGACGGCGGTGCCGACCATGGCATTCTCGAAGCGGCCCTGCAGATTGACGTACTTGCCCTTGCCGCCCGACGGATTGGCCTCTACCACGAGCCCCTCATCGGTGGTGCTCATACGCGCCGCGAGCTCGGGCGAAACCGCGAGCTTGGTGGCGCCGGTCGCCGGATGGTCGAGAATCGCGCCGGTATTGGGATCGATGTTCAGAACGAGGCCCTGCGCCGTCGGTGCGGTGACAGTGCCGCCGGCAACGGCGGGCGACCGGGTGTCGTGGATCGTGCCCAGCAGAAGGAATGCGGGCAGGATCGAAAGCACCAGTAACTTTCGATTCATGGGAGTCTCCGTGGATTGAGGTGCAAAGTAGCGAAGCCGGACGGAGGTCCGACGGGATACGTCATTTTATCACACGCAAGTGCGCCCGCACCAGCGATTTTGCCCGTAAGGACGGGACAAACTCATTCCGCTGCCCATGCTTCCCCGCGCTTCCCCGCGCTTTCGTCACGACGTCGAAAATGGCCGTGATTTTGTTCCGGGTCGTGTGTCCCACCTTCGACAGCCAGCCACTCGACTGCCGGAGGTACATCACGCCATGCATCGACTTCGCTTTGCCGCCCTCACTGCATCGCTGTGCTGTGTGCTCGCCGGCCCGGCGGCCGCGCAAACGCCCGCGCTCCTGTGGGCCAAGTCCTTTACCGGCGGCGGACTGCAGGACGCCAACGCGCTGGCCCTGCGCACCAACAAACTGTGGGTGGGCGGAAGTTTCATCACCACCATCAATCTCGGCGGTGCCGTCCACAATTCACCACTGAACGCGTACATCGCGCTCTTCACGACCGACGGCGTCTACCAGTGGAGCGCTGCGTTCAACCTCGGCGGCGGCTCGCTCCTGGCGGCGGCCGTCGACTCCGGAGACAACGTCTACATCGCGGGCTTCTTCGACGGGACCACGAACTTCGGCGGCAGCGCGCTCACGACCGCAGGCAGCTACGACATTTTCCTCGCCAAGTACAACTCCGCCGGCGTGCACCAGTGGAGCAAGAAATTCGGCAACACCTCGCTCGACATGGGCCTCTCCCTCGTCGTCGACAACGCCAACAACGTCGTCATGGGCGGCAGGTTCATGGGCAGCGTCGATTTCGGCGGCGGTGCGCTCGTGAGCGCCGGTTCCTACGATGCGTTCATTGCCAAATTCAATTCCGGGGGCACGCATGTGTGGAGCCAGCGCTTCGGCGACACGCTCTCGCAGGAAGTGGACGGCCTGGGCACCTCGAACGGCGACGTGTATGCGACGGGCACGTTCTTCGGCACGGTCAACCTGGGCGGCTCGGCGCTCACCAGCGCGGGAAGCAGCGACATCTTCCTCGCGCGCTTCAACTCCGCGGGCGCGCACCAGTGGAGCCAGCGCTACGGCGACGCGGCGACTCAAACCGTGATCGATGTCGACGCCGACAACCAGTCGGTTGCTCTCATCGCCAATGTCGGCGGCAGCATCAACTTCGGCGGCTCGACGCTCACCGGCGCGGGAAGCACGGACGTCGCGATCGCGCGCTTTTTTGTCGCGGGGACGCACTCATGGAGCAAGATCTACGGCGACCAGGATGTGCAGAACGCGGCCGCGATCGACATCGCCGCCGGCGGCATCTTCGTCACGGGCTGGTTCGAGGGCGGGATCAATTTCGGGCATCCACTCAGCGCGGGCCCGAGTAACAGCAACATCTTTGTCGCCAGGTTGCTTTCCAGCGACGGATCCGAAACCTGGAGCCAGAGCTTCGGGTTCACCGGGAACTCGGACTTCGGCGGCGATATCATCTCCAGCGGCTCGCAGGCGTGGTGCGCCGGGCGTTTCGACAAGGACGCGAGCTTCGGATACAACGGAACGCTCTTTTCGCAGACGCGGGACTCGGATGCGTATGTGGCGCAATTGGGCAACTTCACTGTGGAACCCGACATCGTGGCGGTGGAGGATGTGGACAACGATCAGGGTGGAAAGGTGCGTCTGCGCTGGACCACGTCGGAATACGACATAACCACTTCCCTACTTCCCATTCGCAATTACGAGATCTACCTGCGCGACGATCCGCTCGGTCTGAACGCGGCGGGGACGGCGGCGGCAGAGACGTGGATTCTGGCCGGCGAGGCACCGGCGCACGGCCTGGTCAATTATTACGCGCTGGCGTTCACGCAGCAGGATGCGACGGCAGCCAACGGCATGCACCCGTCGGTCTACAAGGTTCGCGCCACCACCGATGACCCCGCGTTGTTCTTCGACTCACCGGC
>DATNGX010000058.1:0-5525 GCA_035605755.1 Candidatus Krumholzibacteriia bacterium | reverse complement strand
AGTACCAGCAGCCCCTGTGGGGGCGCATGGAGCCGGCGCTCCGCAATTGTTTCGTTGGCGCCGGCATCATCGGCTTCGTGCTGATGATCATCGTGCTCGTGGTTCCCATTCCCGTCATCAAACCCACGGTGACCGAGGTTCCGGAACGCATCGCACGCTTGATCCTGGAAAAACCGGCGTCGCGCGTGGCGAAGGGAAAACCGGGCGGCGGCGGCGGTGGCGGTGGCATCACCGAATCGTCGCGTCCGGGCTCGAAACAGCCCGTGCCCGAAGCACCGCCCCAGGTGGCAACGCCGAAGCAAGCCCCCGCTATGCCGCGCACGCCGGGTGCACCGCCGGCGCGACGCGTCGAGGTTCCGCAGGCAGCATCCAACCGCGGCGTCGAAGGACGCGCGCGCGCCACGCAAGAAGTGACGCAGAATCTGGCGAACGTTCAAGGCTCGCTTGACAAGGTGTTGGGCAACATTGCCAAACAAATTCCGGCGTCCAAGAAAACGGGCTCTTCCGCCGCAGCAGACTTGAAGGCACTCAACATTGCGGGCGTATCGGCAACGGACGCAGGTTCTCCGCCGTCAAGATCGAGACGCGGTGTAACAGGCGGTCGCACCTCCTCACAACTCGCGACGGTCGGTGGTGTGTCAGGGCTGTCCTCCGCCGATCTTTCCGGTTCAGCCATCAGCGGCGAAGGTGTCACCGTCGGTATGATCAGTGACATCGCTGGCCGAGGTGGCGCGAGCGGCGCGGGACTCGGTGGCACCGGAGACGGCACCGGCGGCGGCGCGGGTGGTGGGACCGGTGGCGGATATGGCACCGGCTCCGGCAACGGCGTCGGGTCCGGCTCGGGCGGCGGTGTGGGCAATGGCTCCGGCGGCGGCGTGGGCGACGGTGTGGGCAGCGGTCGCGGCGGCGCGGGCACCAGCGCCCAGGCGCAGGGCAGCGGATATCGCAGCAATGAATCGCTGCTCTCCGTGGTGCGACGCTACGCGCCGGGTATCCAGTTCTGTTACGACAATGAGCTACGCAAGAAGCCGGGACTGCGTGGAAAGCTCGTGGTGGCGATGGTCGTGCTCGCCAACGGCACGGTGAGCGAAGCCACCATCGTCGAAGACACGCTCAATTCTCCGGCGGTTCGTGCGTGCGCGCTGGCGCAGATCAAGGGCTGGCAGTTCCCCGCCATCGCATCGGGAGTCACCAGCTTCAAGACTCCGTTCGTGTTCACTCCCCCCAGCCAGTGATAAAAAAACGCGGCGCCCGATTGCGAGCGCCGCGTTGGTTGACCGCAGAACGTTGTCCTGAGCCTGCTAGTGTTTGTGGCCGTTGTCGTGCGGAACCACAACCTCCACGGTTCGTTCGTCACCCTCATCACCGGTTCGAATCGTGACCGTGTAGACGCGGCCGCCACCGTTCCCGGAACGCTCGGCGCGGAGCTTGAGCGTGTGATCACCCGTGATGACCCAATCGGGTGATGTGTTGCCGTCGCCGGTTCCGTTGTCGGACTCGTTGCTTGTCACATCCACGATCGACCATTCGGTCTCGTCCTCACAGCCGCCTTCGACGTCGGCGGATATCCGCACATTGACCAATTTGTGATTCGGTGGCCACAGGCGCGCCGGATGTGCTTCCGCATCCGTGATGTCGGCCGGCTCGGCCGCCTCCACGTTCACCGTGAACGTGCACGTGGCCGTGTTACCGGAAGAGTCGGTGGCCGTCCACGTGACCAGGGTTGCGCCCAGTGGGAATGTCGAGCCCGATGCCGGGTCACTGGTGACGTGCGGCGCGGGATCACAGTCGTCGAGCACGATGGGCTCGAAGCTCACCACCGCGCCCAGCGAATCGGCACACGATATCGTGGTGTCGCCGGGACATTCGAATACAGGTGCAAAGGTATCGCGCTGAAACGCCGTGAGTGTGGGCAGGAAATCGGATCCGCGTTGCGTTTCCAGATCCTGCTCCCAGCCGGCAAGCAGCGTGGACAGATTGGCGAGATAATCCTGGTGGTTCCCGTTGGCATCGAAATCCGGAACGGAATCGAGCAACGCGGAACCCACAGCGCCGTTGATCGCACCTTCCCACTGCTGCAACACCGGCGCAAGCGTGGTGAGATATGAGCCGGTGCTGGCACCATCGTTGAACACGGGTGCGGTGTTGAGGAGACTCGCGTTGTTCTGCCACGTTTCGATCGAGTCCTCCCATACGGCGAGCGACGTCGAGAGTGCGGAGAGATAGGCTGATTCTCCGCACTGCACGTCAAGTGTGCGCGCGGACTCGCGGAACGAATGCGGTTCCGCCGGAGATCCGCTGTGCGATGAACAACCGTAGAGCATGGCCATGGCGGCCAACGCAACCAGACAACCTCGAACAGGATGCTTGAGCATGAGTGTATCCCCCTTGTGAGCCAGGAACCGGGCGTCCCCAGGCCTCAAACTTGGAATCAGTCTAGCACCGCCGCATACGGCGCGAAAGGGGGTCACGCTCTTTTTGCACCAATGAACGACTGGCGCGCGCCGCGTACGGCGTGGGATACTGGCGCGCATGAGAACACATTTGGCTCTGGTCTCAATACTTCTACTGATCACCACACAGTGTTCCCGGGAAGCACCCAGAACCTCAACCTGCGCCGATTGCCCTCCCATCATTCTATATGCGTGCGATGGGCTGGAGTGGAGCGTGCTGCAACCGCTCATCGACGCGGGGCGCATGCCCGTCATGGCATCGCTCATGCAGCGCGGCAGCTACGGGTACCTGGAGACCATCGAGCCCACCTTCTCTCCCGTCATCTGGACGACGATGGCCACGGGCAAGATGCCCGCGGAGCATGGCATCGAAGGATTCATCTACCGCGTCGGTCCCGGTGAAGACGGCCAGCGCTTCTACACCAGCGGACACCGCAAGACCAAAGCGTTCTGGAACATTCTCTCCGACTACAATCGCACAGTCGACGTGCTGGGGTGGTGGATGACGTACCCGGCCGAGCACATCAACGGTGTAATGGTCGCGCAGACGAATACCACCGCCGTGCTTCACGACTCGGAGAACGCGCTGCTCAAGGGCACGGTCCTGCGCGGCGTCGAGGACCAGGTGTATCCGCCCGAAAAGCAGGACGAGGTCATGGACATCCTGGACGGCCTCGACCACTCCATCGATTCCGTGCTTACAAGCATGTTCGGTTCGGTTCCGCACGCCACGACGGAGCTGACGAAGGTGATGTGGGAGCAGTCACAGTGGGCATTTCGCGCCGACGCGGTGTATCTCGCCGAAGCCAGAAAGCTGCTCGCGTCGGGACAGCCGTTCAATCTGCTCGCCGTGTACGTGGGCGGCACCGACGTGGCCGCGCATCGTTTCTGGCAGTACACGTATCCGCAGCAGTTCGAGCATCCGCCCGCGGCGAGCGAGATCGCGTCGTTCGGCAGGATCATTCCCGATTATTACGCGTACGTGGATCGAGCACTCGGCGATCTGATCGCCGCGGCGCCCAAGGACGCCATCGTGATCGTGGTGTCCGACCATGGCGCGCACGCGGTAAACGTCGAGCGCGAGTTCACCATGACCGATGACCCCGAGCTGCGGTTGTCGGGCAATCACATGGACGCGCCGCCCGGCGTGTTCATCGCGGCCGGCCCCAACATCGCGCACACATCCGGCGCCACGCTGGCGGCGCCCGATCGCAGCCGTCCGGTTGGTCACGCCTTCGACATTCTTCCCACGCTGCTGGCACTGGAAGGCATACCGCTGGGGCAGGATTTTGCCGGCAAACCGATGACGAACATCATCGATCCCGAATTCTTGAAGAAGGTGCCGGTGCGCACCATCAAGACCCATGACGACAAGGCGTGGGATAAAGCGCGGGCGGCGCGCATGAAGGAAGCGACCGACCGCGCCGAGCGTCTCGAGCAGCTGCGCAGCCTGGGATATATCAAGTGAACGCGCGATAGCGCGCGGGTCGGGCGGTTTTTTTCCGGTTTCCCCTACGCGCGGACGGGCAATCCACCGATTGGGAGGCCGGGTAAATTACTGAAAGGAATGTTGAAGACCGGGGAATGCTTGCAGAGAAAGCCGGCGATCTACTTAATACAGTAGGTGTTCCAGTCTATTGCTCAGATTCTCATCGTGGATGACCACGAGATGATTCGTGAAGGCATCCGCACATTGCTGTCATCGCGTCCCCATTGGCACATCTGCGGCGAGGCCATCGACGGCCTCGATGCGCTCGAAAAGGCCAGAACACTCCGTCCCGATCTCGTCCTGATGGACATCTCCATGCCGCGCATGGACGGTCTCACCGCCATGCGTATCCTCAAGCGCGACGCCCCCGGCGCGCGCGTCATCATTGTGACACAGAATGACGCCGTCGAGCACCGCAAGGAAGGCATGCACGCGGACGGCTATGTGCTGAAAGTGCACTTGCACCGCGACCTCCTTCCCACCATCGACAGTGTGCTGCACAGCGGTTCGCCGGCGAGCGCCGTCGTCGCCGACGTGCCGGCCGTCGCACCGCCGCGCGTGAGCGCATCCGGGCCGCAGCCCAGCCAGGATTTGAATCCGATGCGTTCGCAGAGCGCGGGGTTGCTGGCCGCCATCGTGGACTCGTCGGACGATGCCATCATCAGCAAGGACCTCCACGGCATCGTGACCAGCTGGAACCGCGGCGCGGAGCGGCTGTACGGGTACGCCGCCGCCGAGATGCTGGGGCAGCCCATCCTGCGCATCATTCCGGATGATCATCATGACGAGGAACGATCCATCATTGCACGCATTCGTCGCGGCGATCTTGTGGAGCATTTCGAGACCGTTCGCATCCGCAAGGATGGCACCTGCGTGGACTGTTCGGTCACGGTGTCGCCCGTCATGGATCTCAATGGGCGCGTCATCGGTGCGTCGAACCTTTCCCGCGACATCACCGAGCGCAAGCGCGCCGAGAATGCGCTGCGCGAAAGCCAGGAGCGACTGCGCTCTCTTGCCCAGGAGCTCGAGAAAATGGTGCGCGCGCGCACGCTCGAGCTCGAGCGCCGCAACCAGGAGATCGAGGAGCAGTCCGAACAGCTGCGCGAGCTTTCCAACCGGTTACAGCAGGGGCAGGACCAGGAGCGCCGCCGCATTGCGCGCGAGCTGCACGACAGCGCCGGCCAGCTGCTGGCGGTCCTGAAGCTCAACCTCGGCCAGGCGCGCGATCATGTGGCGGATGAACGCGCCGCGCGCGCCATCGATCACAGCGAACAGATCGTGGATCAGATCGACACCGAGATCCGCACCATGTCATATCTCCTGCACCCGCCGCTTCTGGATGAGAACGGATTGTGCGGCGCGGTACGCTGGTACGCGAGAGGTTTGCGCGAGCGCGGCGGCCTCGCCATCACGGTCGATATCTCGGACGACTTCCCCCGGCTTCCCAACGACATGGAGGTGGCGCTGTTTCGTATCATCCAGGAATGCCTCACCAACATTCATCGTCACGCCGAATGCAAGACCGCGACCATTCGCCTGCACTGTGGCGACGACGGTGCGCATCTCGAGGTCAGCGATGACGG